>NZ_CAXTAZ010000044.1:0-43175 GCF_964242715.1 uncultured Enterovirga sp. | reverse complement strand
CATCAGCTTCAACCTCGACCGCGCGCGTTCGGGGGGAAGGCGGACCGTGTTCTTCGAGGGCTGAACACCGGACAACAAGGGACAGGTCATGAACCCCGTCGTCATCGCCGTCGCCATCACGGGCTCCGTGCCGCGCAAGAAGGACAATCCCGCCGTCCCGACGAGCCCGGCCGAGCAGATCGAATCGACCCATGCGGCTTTCGAGGCCGGCGCGACCCTCGTCCACATCCATGTGCGGAACGACGACGAGAGCCCCTCCTCGGACCCTGCCCGGTTCGCGGCCGTCCAGGAGGGCGTGCGCCGCCTCTGCCCCGGCATCATCATCCAGTTCTCGACCGGCGGCCGCGGCCGCGACCAGGCGGCGCGCGGCTCCTCGCTGTATCTCAAGCCGGACATGGCCTCGCTCTCGACCGGCTCGGTCAACTTCCCGACCATCGTCTACGAGAACGCGACCACGCTCGTGACCGACCTCGCCTCGAAGATGCGGGAATTCCGCGTCCGGCCTGAGATCGAGATCTTCGACCTGTCCCATCTGCACGGCGCCCTCCGTCTCGTCGACGAGGGCCTTATGGACGAGCGCCCGCATGTGCAATTCGTGATGGGCGTGAAGAACGCGATGCCAGCCGAAGAGCGGCTTCTCGACATCCAGTTGGACGAGATGCGCCGCCTCCTGCCCAACGCGACCTGGACCGCAGCCGGGATCGGCCGCAACCAGGCAGCCGTCATGGATTGGGCGCTGGCCCGCGGCGCCGACGCGGTCCGGACTGGGCTCGAGGACAATGTCCGGGCCTCGAAGGATCGACTCGCGGCCAGCAACGCCGAGCTCGTCGCGATGGCCGCCGACGCGGTGCGCCGGCATGGCCGCCGGGTCGCCAACCCGGCCGAGGCGAGGGCGGCGCTCGGGCTCGATCCTTGAACGACAGGCTTCCGCCCGAGACGTCATCCGGATCGCCGCCGGGTCCGGGACCGGGCTGCCCCCTCTCCGTCTTCATCATCGCCCGCGACGAGGCCGACCGGATCGGTACGACGATCCGGGCGGCTCGCGCGCTGACCGACGACCTTGTGGTCGTCGATTCCGGGTCCGGCGACGGTACGGTCGACCTCGCCCGCGCGCTCGGCGCCCGCATTCTCCACCGCGACTGGGACGGCTATGGCCCGCAGAAGCGCTTCGCCGAGGAGCAATGCCGCCACGACTGGCTCCTGAATATCGACGCGGACGAGGTCGTCTCGCCCGAACTCGCAGCAGAGGTCCGGGCGCTGTTGTCCGGCCCGTCGGGGCCGCCGCTCGACGGCTACCGGATCGGGATCGCCGAGACCTTTCCCGGCGAGGCCGTGCCGCACCGCTTCGCCTACACCCTCTATCCGGTCCGCCTCTACCGGCGCAGCCGCGGCCGCTACTCGCCATCGCCGGTCCATGACAGGGTCGACATGGCCCCGGATGCGAGAACCGGGACGCTCGGCGGCCTTCTCCATCATTTCTCGGTCCGCTCGCTCGGCGACCAGCTCGCGAAGCTCGGCCGCTATTCCGACCAGCAGGTCGACGACCTCGAGGAACGCGGCGTCACGATCCCGACCTGGCGCGTCTTCGTCGAGTTCCAGGCGGGGTTCTGGAAGGCCTATATCGGCCGGCGACACGCGCTGCGCGGGGTCTATGGGTTCCTCACCGCCATGAATTACGCGATCTCGCGCCACATGCGGATGGCGAAACATTACGAGCAGCGCCGCCGGCGCCAGGGCCAGAAGCCGTCCTGAACCGGCCACTCTCTGTTGACCCCCGGGTTCCGAATCCCTAATCCGAAGCCTCCGGAGACGTGGCCGAGAGGCTGAAGGCGGCGGTTTGCTAAACCGTTATACGCCCAAAAGGCGTATCAGGGGTTCGAATCCCCTCGTCTCCGCCATCTGTTCACAGCAAGTGATTGTGATCGTTGAAGTGCCGACTCGGTGTCGGGTGGCGCCCCAACGTTACCCACGAGCGCGGCTTACCCCTAACATGATGGCGATCGCCAGTGACCAGGCTCGCGACCTCGGCTTGCTGATCCATGAGCGTCTTGATTGTTGCGAGGGCGTGCCCGTAGCGTCGGCTCCGTCGCTGCCTGACCAAGCCGATCCGGGATGAATTTCATGATGTCGAAGCGCTTCATCCGCATTGGAACCATGATTGCCGCGTTCCTGCTCGCAGGGACGGCGCTTGCCCAGACGACACCGACGGTCGACGCACCCGGGCAGGGAGCTCAGGCGCAGCCGGGCTCCTCCGGAGACGCCGACGTTCTTGAGATCGTGGAAGCTCTGTTGAAGGTGAGCGGGAACCACAAGGGCATGCGCGCGAGCGGGGCGAAGGGGGTCTGCGTCAAGGGCGCGTTCACTCCGTCGCCGCAGGGTGCCAGCCTTTCTAGGGCGCCCCATTTTACCAGAACCGTCCCCATGACGATGCGGTTCTCAATGGGGGGCGGCAACCCAAACATCTCGGATAAGACCAAGCCGACGACGCGCGGATTTGCGCTCGAGTTCGAGGACCCGACGGGCCCCATGGTCTTATACTTTGTCTCGGCCCCTGTCTTCTCCACCAAGACCCCGCGCCAGCTACTCGACTTCGTCACGGTTCAGCTGCCCGGCCCGGATGGGAAGACCGATCCCGAGAAGGTCAGGGCGTTCGCAACCGCTAACCCGGAGACGACCAGGCAGGCGGCCTGGCTCAACGCGCGTCCGGTCCCGGCGAGCTTCGCCGGGGTGGATTACTGGGGCGTACATGCCTACACGCTGACCAACGGGACAGGTCAGGCGACGATCGTGAAGCTCAAGGCGGTCGCTGGCGCGGGCCAGCTCGGCCTCAACGACGACGATCTCAAGACGAAGCCCGACAGCTTCTACTCCGAGGAGCTGAAGGAGCGTCTCGGGAAAGGACCCGTCACGTTCGACTTCATCGCAGTTCTGGGCGAACCGAGCGATGCGACAGGCGACTCGACGGCGTTGTGGCCAGAGGAGAACCGCAAGACGGTGAAGCTCGGCAGCATCGCGATTACTCCGTTCGAGGCTAACGCCGTTTGCGACGAGAAGAACACGGATCCCGTTCTCAACCTGCCGGAAGGCGTTGCCGGGCCGGCCAACGATCCAATGTTCGCGATCCGCTCGCCGGCTTACGCCATCTCCCGGTCCCGCCGCGCGCAATAGTCACCGACGCTGGCTGACTGCGCTTTCGCAGGATCCAGCGGTTGTCCCGGCCCCGCCAGCCTAGCAGCACATCCACGGTCGTCACAGCCACCCGGTTCAAGCGACAGAAAAGCGGTGCGACAGTACCACGGCCGCGAATGACGTGGCCTTGTCGAGGCTCACCGGCCAGGTGACGGGGCGACGTAAGGTCGCCCCGTCCCGCGCGATGAGGCTCAGCTCATCTTCTGGAGTTCACCGAGCATCACAAGGTGTTCCTTGATCTGGCCGCGGGCGAGTTTCGCGACCCCGAGATGCTCGCGGTTGCGGCCGGACTTCATGTAATCCTCCTGGATCGCGAGCAGGATCTGGTGACCTTCGATCTGAGCCGCGACATAAGCCTTGTCGAACTCCGCGCCGGACATCGCGTTCAACTTCTGGGCCACGTCGGCCATCTTGGCGTCCGGCTTCGATGACCCGAGGCTCGGGTCCACCATCTTCAGGACCTCCGCGATCGTGGTCTGCTCATCGTGTTCGAACTGCGCGAATTGCTTCACCCGCGCATTGCTGGCCTTCTTCAGGGCCATGTTGCTGGTTTCGAGCGATGCGGCTCCGGCGATGGCCGTCTTCTGGCCATGCTCCACCTCGGCCGTGCCGAGCGGTGCACCGGCCGCCGGGGTCGTGCCGCTACCCGTCGGCACTGCCGAGCGGGTGCCCTGTGCGAGCGCCGGTCCGGCGATGCCCGACGCGAGCCCGATGAGAATGAGACGTCGATCCATGAGAACCTCCCTGCCTGCGCCCGATAGGGGCACGTGATCAGCAGAACGGGCGATGCGGCGCAATGTTCAGGAGGCGGGGCGCCGCGTGCGCCAACGACCATTCACGTTTTGCTGTTCGGGCATCTTGCATTCTCGAGCGAATGGGCCCATCTCTCATTCACTGCCGGTCTCGCCCGAGGGCTCGAGACCCGGCGGCAGTTCCCCGCCCGTTCCGGCAGATAGTCCGGCGCTGTGAGGGACGCAGATGCGCCCGCCGGCTGTGATGCTGAGCGGGCGTTTTCGTGTCTGCCCGGTCATGGCCGTCTGTGTTCTCCGGCGCGTGTTGCAGCCGGCCTCCGTCTCACCAGGCCGCGTTGTCGGGGCGGGTGGCGAGCCAGATGACGTGGCCTTTCTGGCCAGGAGACCGCATCCGCTCCTCGTCGACCGCGAAGCCGCAGAGGCGCAGGCGCGCCTTGAACTTGCGATGGGGCGATCCCGACCACACGGCCAGGATGCCCTGCGGCCTGAGCGCGAAGCGGGCGCGCCGGACGCCCCAGACGTCGTAGAGGCGACCATTCCGCCCTCGCGTCAGCGGCTGCGGCCCGTTGTCGACGTCGAGCAGGATGGCGTCGTAATGGGCACGACCGGACTGAATGACCCGGCCGACATCGTCGAGCCGGATCTCGACCCGGGGATCGTCCAAGGCATCCCCGAAGAGATGCGAGAGCGGGCCCCGCGCCCAGTCCACGACGCCCGGGATGAGTTCCGCGACGACGATTTCGGCGTTCGGGCCGAGAGCATCGAGGGCAGCCCGGAGCGTGAAACCCATGCCCAGGCCGCCGATCAGGATCCGGGCCCGGGGCCGGTCGCGGAGGCGGGCGCAGGTCAACGTCGCGAGCGCCTGTTCCGAACCGCGACCCTGGTTGGTCATCAGCTCCGCCCGCCCGACGACCATCGAGAAGTCCTCGCCTCGGCGCATCAGGCGAAGAACGTCCTGGCCGCCCGGGATCTCGGCACGATCGACCTCGATCGAGGGCGTGGAGGCGTGTTCGTTGGCGGGGCGGGTCACGGCAATCTCGGGCGGGGTTGCGGCAGGCCCTATCCCGGCCCGCCGGGCCGGTCCAGCGCCGGCGCGCGGCGCGCCGATGCCGGTCGGGCCGGCGGACGAAGGCTCGTCCGAAAGGCTTCCCTCCTCGCCCGCGCGGCCGGAGCCCTTGCGCCGTCCGGCTCCGAAAGCTAAGTGCAGCGGGCCCTCGGGGCATCGGAGCGTAGCGCAGCCCGGTTAGCGCACTAGTCTGGGGGACTAGGGGTCGGAGGTTCGAATCCTCTCGCTCCGACCAGAGTTCCGCCAATCCCTTCACGGCTTTGTCGCTCCCGAATCCTATCGCCTCTCATCCCCGACGTAAGGGTCTCCGGCCCTTGCGTCCTCATTCCGGCATCGCTGATCACGCATGATACGCCTCGAGAAGATCGGTAAGCAGAACGGTCGCCAGATCATCTTCATCGAGGCCTCGGCCTCCCTCCAGAAGGGGGAGAAGGTCGGCCTGGTCGGGCCCAACGGCGCAGGCAAGACGACGCTCTTCCGGATGATCACGGGCGAGGACCAGCCCGACGAGGGCCAAGTCGCGGCCGAGCGCGGCATCACGATCGGTTATTTTAGCCAGGACGTCGGCGAGATGTCCGGCCGCAGCGTCGTGGCCGAGGTCATGGACGGGGCCGGGCCGGTCAGCGCGGTCGCGGCCGAACTCCTGGCTCTCGAGACGGCGCTCGCCGATCCCGACCGCGCCGACGAGATGGAGGTTTTGGTCGAGGGCTACGGCCACGTGCAGGCTCGTTTCGAGGAGCTCGACGGCTACGCGCTCCAGGGGAGGGCGCAGGAGGTCCTGGCCGGGCTCAGCTTCACCCAAGGGATGATGGACGGCGACGTCGGCGCCCTCTCGGGCGGCTGGAAGATGCGGGTCGCGCTCGCCCGCATCCTTCTCATGCGGCCGGACGTGATGCTGCTCGACGAGCCCTCGAACCATCTCGACATCGAGAGCCTGATCTGGCTCGAATCCTTCCTGCAGGGCTATGACGGCGCGCTCCTGATGACCTCGCATGATCGCGAGTTCATGAACCGCATCGTGACGAAGATCGTCGAGATCGACGGCGGCTCGCTCACCACCTATTCCGGCGATTACGAATTCTACCAGGGCCAGCGCGCGCTGAACGAGACGCAGCAGCAGGCGCAGTTCGAGCGCCAGCAGGCGATGCTGGCGAAGGAGATCAAGTTCATCGAGCGGTTCAAGGCGCGCGCCTCCCATGCCGCGCAGGTGCAAAGCCGCGTGAAGAAGCTCGACAAGATCGAGCGGGTGGAACCGCCGAAGCGCCGCCAGAGCGTGCGCTTCGACTTCCCGCCGGCGCCGCGCTCGGGCGACGACGTCGCGAGCTTCGCGGGCGTGCACAAGGGCTATGGCGGCCGCAGCATCTATGCGGGGCTCGATTTCAAGGTGCGCCGCAGGGAACGCTGGTGCGTGATGGGCGTCAACGGCGCCGGCAAGTCCACGCTGCTGAAGCTGGTCACGGGCTTTGCCAAGCCCGATACGGGCACCGTGTCGGTCGGGGGCAGCGTCAAGCTCGGCTATTTCGCCCAGCATGCGATGGACCTGCTCGACGGCGAGCGTACCGTCTTCGAGACGCTGGAGGATGCTTTCCCCCAGGCCGGGCAAGGCTCGCTGCGGGCGCTCTCCGGCTGTTTCGGCTTCTCGGGCGACGATGTCGAGAAGCGCTGCCGGGTGCTGTCGGGCGGCGAGAAGGCCCGGCTCGTCATGGCCAAGATGCTCTATGATCCGCCAAATTTCCTCGTCCTCGACGAGCCCACGAACCATCTCGACATCGGCACGAAGGAGATGCTGATCACGGCGCTGGAGGCCTATGAGGGCACCATGCTGTTCGTCTCGCACGACCGGCATTTCCTGGCGGCCCTCTCCAACCGCGTGCTCGAGCTGACGCCGGACGGCATCCACCAATATGGCGGCGGCTATACCGAATACGTGGCCAGGACGGGCCAGGAGGCGCCCGGCCTGCGGAGCTGACGGACGCGGGCCGGTTGGGTTCCCGGCGCTGCATGACTGGGCTGCCGCCAGGACGGCGCGCACGGCCCGGCCTCATCGGATAGGCTCGCGTCATTGCGGCCCGTAGACATGGCCGCCAGCACCTGGAGCCAGCCATGACCGACACGCCCGATTACACCCCTCCGAAGGTCTGGACCTGGGAGAAGGGGAATGGCGGCAGGTTCGCGAATATCAACCGGCCGATCGCCGGCCCGACGCAGGAGAAGGAGCTTCCGGTCGGCAAGCACCCGCTGCAGCTCTATTCGCTCGCGACGCCGAACGGCCAGAAGGTCACGATCATGCTGGAAGAGCTGCTGGCGGCCGGCCATTCCGGCGCCGAATACGACGCCTGGCTGATCCGGATCGGGGACGGCGACCAGTTCGGCTCGGGCTTCGTCGGCGTGAACCCGAATTCCAAGATCCCGGCCCTGCTGGATCGGAGCGGACCGACCCCGGTCCGGGTGTTCGAATCCGGCGCGATCCTGATGCATTTGGCCGAAAAATTCGGGGCCTTCCTGCCGACCGAGCCGGCGGCCCGGGCAGAATGCCTGTCCTGGCTCTTCTGGCAGATGGGCTCGGCACCCTATCTCGGCGGCGGCTTCGGCCATTTCTACGCCTACGCGCCGGTGAAGATCCAATATGCGATCGACCGGTTCGCGATGGAGACGAAGCGCCAGCTCGACGTGCTCGACCGGCGTCTCGCCGAGTCGGAATATGTCGCAGGCCCGGATTACACGGTCGCCGACATGGCGATCTGGCCCTGGTATGGCGGGCTCGCGAAGGGCTGGCTCTACGAGGCGGCCGAGTTCCTGGCCGTGCAGGATTACAAGAACGTCCAGCGCTGGGCCGACGCCATCTGGGCCCGGCCGGCCGTGCAGCGCGGCCGCATGGTCAACCGCGTCAACGGCGAACCCTCGAGCCAGCTGCGCGAGCGGCACGCTGCCGACGACTTCGAGACGAAGACGCAGGACAAGATCGACGCCGCAAGCTGAGCGGCCGGCGTATCGTCGGCCCCGGTCAGGGGCCGGTGTCGATCAGCCGGTCGAGCGTGATCGGGAAGGTCCGCACCCGGGTCCCGGTCGCGTGCCAGACGGCATTCGCGACCGCGCCCGCCGTCCCGGTCACGGCCATCTCGCCGACGCCCTTGATGCCGAGCGCGTTCACGTAGGCATCCTGCTCCTCGACCAGGATAGCCTCGAGCGACGGCACGTCGGCATTCACCGGAATCAGATACTCGCCGAGATTCGGGTTCATCACCCGGCCCGAGCGCAGGTCCATCACGGCGTGTTCGTGGAGCGCGAAGGACAGGCCCCAGATCATGCCGCCGTAATACTGGCTCCTGACCATCCGGGGGTTGATGATGCGGCCGGCCGCGAAGGCGCCGACGAGGCGGGTGACGCGGATCTGCCCGAAATCCGGGTCGACCTGGACCTCGGCGAAGACCGCGCCATGCGCGTGCATGGCATAGGCCTCCTGTGCGGCCTGGTCCGGCGCGCCCTTGCCGCTTCCCTCGATCTGGGCGAGGCCGGCCCGCCCGAGGATGTCGGCGTAGCGCTCGCTCCGGCTCTCGTCGTCGCGCCGAAAGAGGCGGCCGTCCCGGGCGATCACGCCCGTATTGCCGGCGCCGTAGAGCGGCGAGCGCTCGTCGCCGGTGGCGAGGTCGGCGAGTTTGGCGATGACGTCAGCGCCGGCATTGTGGATCGCCATCCCGGCCGTCGCCGTATGTGCGGAGCCGCCCGCGATCCCGGCATCGGGCAGATCGGACGTCCCCGACCTGAACTCGACCTCGGCGAGGCCGAGCCCGTCGGCCGCGATCTGGGCGAGGGCGGTAATCGTGCCCTGGCCCATCTCGTGCGCGCCGATCTCGACGATGCCGGCCCCGTCCTGCCGGATGATGGCCCGGGCCTCGGCCGCGAACATCAGGGCCGGGAAGGTCGCCGTCCCGACGCCCCAGCCGCGCAGCATGCCGCCCTCGTCGCGCATCTGCCGCGGCGCCAGCGCGCGCTTCGCCCAGCCGAACCGCTCCGCGCCCTGCGCATAGCATTCCCGCAAGGCCTTGGAGGAGAAGGGCTTGCCGGAGATCGGCTCGACCTCGGCATAGTTCTTCAGCCGGAAGGCGAGCGGATCCATGCCGCAGGCTTCCGCCATCTCGTCGATGGCGCTTTCGAGCGCGATCGATCCCGTCGCCTCTCCGGGCGCCCGCATGAAGAGCGGCGTCCCGGTATCGAGCCGGACCGCCTCGTGCGAGGTGGCGAGGGCAGGGGTGGCGTAGAGCGTGTGCGAGACGGCCGAGGCCGGCTCGAAGAAATCGTCGAAGGTGCTGGACGCCGTCTTCGTATGATGGTCGAGGGCCGTGAGTGCGCCCTCCGCGTCCGTGCCCATCCGCAGTGTCTGCCGCGTCTCCGCGCGATGCCCGACGGGGCCGTACATCTGCTCGCGGCGGAGCACGAGCTTCACCGGCCGGCCGACCATACGGGCCGCCAGGATTCCGAGGAGCTGCGGTCCGGACAGGAAACCCTTCGAGCCGAATCCGCCGCCCAGGAAGGGGCTGCGGACGTGGATCTTCTCCGGCGCGATGCCGAACAGCTCCGCGACGCGGGTCACGGCCATGGCGAGCGCCTGGGTCGGCGTGTCGAGCGTGAGCGTGTCGCCATCGAAGGCCGCGACCATCGCGTGCGGCTCCATCGCGTTGTGATACTGGGCCGGCGTCTCGTAGGTCGCCTCGATGCGCTTCGTGGCGGCCGCGAGACCGGCCTCGACGTCGCCGCCGCGATGGGCCGCCGCGGGATTGCCGACGCCGACGGTCTGGGGCGTGAAGCTCTCGTTGCCGTCGAGGCCGGCGCGGGCCGGCTCGATCTCGTAACGGGGCGAGAGGAGGGCGGCGCCCTCCGTCGCGGCCTCGAGCGTCTCGGCGATCACGACGGCGATCGACTGGTTCGCGTAGCGGATTCGGTCGTTCTGCAGGAGCTCGAGCCGGAACATGAAGGGGTTCGTCTTCGCGTCCGGATCCTGCGCCAGCGGGGGCCGGTTGGCACTCGTCATCACCTCGACCACGCCCGGATGCGCCTTTGCATCCGCGATGTTGAGGGAGACGACGCGTCCCCGGGCGATGCTGCTCACGGCCAGCACGGCGTAGAGCATGCCGGGCGGATGGTTGTCGGCCGCGTAGCGGGCAGCGCCGGTGACCTTTAGCACCCCCTCGCGGCGCGTCTGCGGCTGGCCGATATTGGAGCCGTGCCGAAGATGGGCCGGCGACTGCGTCAGAGCGATCTCAGGCATGGAGGAGAGCTCCCTTCAGGGATGCGAAAGGGGAGGCCGGCAGGGCCGGGACGCGCTCAGGCGTGCCGGCGGCTGCCAGCGTGAGAGCCCGTGTCACGATCCGGCGTGCGAGCTCGATCTTGAAGGCATTGTCGCCGGACGGTTCCGCACCCGCGAGCGCGGCTTCCGCGGCGCGGCGGAAGCTGGCGTCCTCGGGACGCGCGCCCGCCAACACGGCCTCCGCTTCCCGGGCTCGCCAGGGTTTCAGGGCGACGCCACCCAGCGCGAGCCGCGCCTCCATGATCGTGCCGTCCTCGATCCGCAGGGCCGCCGCCGCCGAGACCACCGCGAAGGCGTAGGAGGTGCGCTCGCGAACCTTGAGGTAGCGGGCATGAGCGGCGAACCGGGCCGCCTCGCCCGGCAGCCGCACGGCGACGATCAGCTCGCCCGGCGCCAGCACGCTCTCCTGGTCCGGCGCGTCGCCCGGCAGCAAGTGGAAGCTCTCCAGGGAGACCTCCCGCCGCCCGGTGCGGCCCTCGATCTCGACCACCGCGTCGAGCGCGACGAGCGGCACGCTGAAATCGGACGGATGCGTCGCGATACAGCTCTCGCTCCAGCCGAGCACCGCGTGAAGCCGGTTTTCGCCGCCGAGCGCGTCGCAACCGGTGCCGGGATCGCGCTTGTTGCAGGCGCTCGCGACGTCGTAGAAATACTCGCAGCGCGTCCGCTGCAGGAGGTTGCCGCCGACGGTCGCCGCGTTCCGCAGTTGCGCCGAGGCCCCGGAGAGGAGCGCTTCCGCGATCGCGGGAAAGCGTCTGGCGAAATCCGGATCGTGCGCCAGGTCGGCATTACGGACCAGCGCTCCGATGCGCAGCCCGCCATCCGGCAGGGTTTCGATCCCGTCCAGTCCGGGCAGGTGGGTGACGTCGACGAGACGGCTCGGGCGCGTGATGCCGCCCTTCATCAGGTCGAGGAGGTTCGTGCCGGCGGCCAGATAGGCGGATCCGGGCTCGGACGCGGCGGCGACCGCATCCGAAATGGTGGCGGGCCTCACATAATCGAAGCTGTTCATGCCGCTTCCCTCCGGGCCGCCGTCGCCATCGTCTTCTGGGCGTCGAGCACCGCCTCGGTGATGCCGGCATAGGCGCCGCAGCGGCAGAGATTGCCGCTCAGGCCTTCGCGCACGCGCTCCGGATCGTCGCCGGCCTGCGCTTCCTGGATCAGGCCGACCGCGCTCATGATCTGGCCCGGTGTGCAGAATCCGCATTGGAAGCCGTCATGCGCGATGAAGGCGGCCTGGACGGGGTGGAGCGCGTCGCCCTGCGCCAGCCCCTCGATCGTCGTGATCGCCGCGCCCGAATGGCTGATCGCGAGCGCGAGGCAGGAGTTGATGCGGCGGCCGTCCACCAGGATCGTGCAGGCGCCGCACTGGCCGCGGTCGCAGCCCTTCTTGGTGCCGGTGAGGTCGAGCCGCTCGCGAAGGAGGTCGAGCAGCGTGACGCGTGGATCCTCGAGAACGACGGTCTGCACCGCTCCGTTGATCGTTAGAGTGACCGATAAGCTCATGCGGTGCTCCGATGAGTGCTATGGTGGGGTCCAAACGCGACGCGCAGGTGAAAGCGCGCCGCCATGGCGCCTGTCCTTGGCCTCCTGCTCCCCGGTTCGCCTGACGGGGGTTGACGGGAGGGGCTGCCCTGCTTTGGTACTATTCGACTATTATACGGAGGATGCCTCCGCTTTGCAAGCGGCCGGGAAGGCGCGTCGGAGATGAAAGATCAGGCAGGCCAGGTCGTGCGGAAGCCGCGGGCCGACGCGGTCCGCAACCGCGAGCGCGTGCTGGAATCCGCGAAGCTGGTGTTCAGCGCCGGCGGGTCGGAGGCGAGCCTCGAGGCCGTGGCCCGGCATGCCGGCGTCGGGATCGGCACGCTCTACCGCCACTTCCCGACCCGCGAGGCGCTGTTCGAGGCCGTCTACCGGCGCGAGGTGGAACAGCTCGCAAGGCTTGCCGAGCAGCTGAAGACCGAGGCGGCGCCGGCCGACGCGCTCCGCCGCTGGATGCATTCCAATGTCGAGTTCGTTGCGACCAAGAAGGGCATGTCAGCGGCGCTCGCGATCGTCGCGCACAGCTCGTCGGACCTCGCCGCCTACACCTTGGACCGGCTGACCCGGGCCGTCGGAGACCTGCTCGATCGCGCCGTGGCGGCCGGCGAGGTTCGTGCCGATGTCAGTCCCGAGGACCTCCTGCGGGCGCTCATCGGCATGTGCTACATGCACGACCAGCCCGGCTGGCAGCAGAGCGTGCTTCGCCTCGTCGACGTCTTCGTCGACGGGCTGTGCAGGATCCCGGGCGGACACGTGTCCGACCCAACGTCTCGGACCGCACCCTCGGCGAGCAAGGGCAAGGGGTGATCTTCGCCGACGGAGAGGACGGGCTCGGCTCCTCGCGCTTGCCGGGTCGTCGCCGTGACAGCCGTCGATCCAGGTTACGCCCCAGGCCTTCAGCCGTTCGACCGCCTGCAATGCCAAGGTCTGCCCTGTGCGGTGTGCGCCCCCAATCGCCGGGCCTGCGGCTTGCAATGGGCCCGGCTCAGGCTTCAGGGCCTGGAACATGCACGGAGCCACCATGCACGACACCTCCGAGCCGGCGGCAACAACGCTCCGTACGCTTCTCACCGCCCTCGTTCGTGCAGCGCTGATGTCGGACGAGGACGGCCGTTCCTCGGTCGAGGAGGCTAAGTCGCTGCATCGGCGACTGCCGTCCGATCCGGCTTCGCTCGCGGGCGTCGCGCTCGACGGACTGTGGCGGCAAGCTGTCCACGACGCCGAGGGGCCGGACGCGCGGGACCGGGAGCGGCGGGTATCGACCTCGCTGCCGAGCGATTGCCCGCTCGGTCTCGCGCAGATCGTCGCCGCAGATTTCGACGCGGCGACAGCGGCCGCCACGATCAGGTCGACGGCAGCGACGGGCTGACCGGTCCGGTCCGCCGTCCCGCTCGGTGATGCAGCGTCGATCCCGGCCCCCGCGTCCTGATGTCCCAGTGACGCGAGTGGATGGTCAGATGAGGGCTCAGACGAATGGGTTACGGTCCGGCCTCCAGCGCTGGCCGCAGAGGGCACGGGTGCCTGGACGGCGACCTGTTCCGATCGCCAGGGGCACCCGGCAGCAAGGCGGTCCCACTGGAGGCGCGTCCACCCCGGCACCGGAGACCTCGACATTGTCCGCGGGCCGGATCAGATGGCGCGGTGCGCACCCTCCTGATCACCTCCCTCCTCGTCGGCCTGGCCGCTCCCGCTCTCGCGCAGGAGACGTCGCTCGACCGGGCGGATCTCGATGCCGCCGCGGGCCGGGCCCTGTTTCAGCCGACACCCTTGTTCCAGTCGATCGCGGTGACGGAAGCCGCGCCGGCCGCTCCTCCTGCAGCGGCGGGGCAGCCGGCGGGCAGCCCAGCCCGGCGTCCGGTTCGCGTCGTCTATCCGGGTCCCTACGGCGCTCGCCCCTGACAGGCGCACCCTGGCGTCAGGCCTCTGCCGTCGGTGCGGCGGCCGGGGTCCGTGTCACCTGCTCCTCTGGAGTGTTCAGCGGCGACGTTCCGCGTCAGCCGATCTGCCCGAGGACAGCGGCGGCTTCGACCATCAGATGATGGCGTAGGGCATCGGCCGCGGCGTGACGGTCGCGCGCCGCGATGGCGTCGGTGATCGCCGCGTGTTCGGCGAAGGACGGGTGATCGGGCGAGGGGGGCGGTCCACGATCGCGGAGCCGGCCCCAATCGAGGGTTGCCCGTACCCCCGCCACGACATCGTAGACGGCGCGAAGCAGCGAGTTCCCCGACGCCCCGGCGACGGCCCGGTGGTAGCCGGCATCCGCCCGGTCGTAGAGTTCCCAGGAGCGCGCGGATCGGACCTGCGCGTCGCGGTCCCGCAACAGACGAATGTCCATGCCGGTCGCATGGACGGCGGCGAGCCGTGCGAGCTCCGGCTCGATCGCGAGACGGGCCTGGAGAAGGTCGCGCGGCGAGGTCAGCTCCGCCAGTCCGGGATCGCCTGAGGCGGGAGGGCCGGGCTCCGCGGCTCGCACCGGCGCCGCATCGCTCGTCCGCAGGAATGTGCCGCGGCCGACATGGCGAATCAGGCGTCCCTGCTCCTCGATCGCGGCCAAGGCTTTCCGCAGCTCGGCGCGCGAGAGCTGCAGCAGGGTCGCGAGGCTACGCTCGGCCGGCAGCCGCCGCTCGGGCCCGAGCGGATGCGCGGCCAACCATTGCTCGACTCGCTGAAGCGCTTCCGCGGACACGGCGTCATCCTGGGTCATCCGCCGCCATGGCTCAACCAGTGGGGACCAACCAATCGAAACCAATCGTGAGCGGAAGGAACTCGGGGGGAGCCTGTGGGCTCGGCGTTGACCTGTTCGGGCCTTGACCAAATTGGTTGAGAGGGTTGGGTCGCGTGGGTTCGCGGTTTTCTCGCTACCTTGCCGTCACTGGGTGCACCGCCATGCGGCTCGCATGGTTCCCGGCCGGGTCGAGCGACAGCTTCGCGCTGACACGCTGCCTAACCCGCAGCGGTAACGGCGAGCGGCTAGTTGGGCGTGAGCCGCAGGATGCGGGAGCCGCCGCGGTCCTGCTCGGTCAGGAGATAGACGGCGCCGTCCGGGCCCATCCGGACGTCCCGCACTCTCGCGCCGACCGGGATCCGCTCCTCGCCGACGACGCGGTCGTCCTTCATCCGGAGCACCACGAGATCCTGGGTCGCGAGGCCTCCGACCAGGAAGGCGTCACGCCAGTCCGGGAACAGGGTTCCGGAATAGAGCGCCATGCCGGACGGGGCGATGACCGGATCCCAGTAATAGGCCGGCTGTTCGGTCCCCTCCCGCTGGGTCAGCCCGCGTCCCATCCGGGCGCCGCTATATTCGAGCCCGTAGGTCACCTCCGGCCAGCCGTAATTCAGTCCGGCCTGCGGGCGGTTGAGTTCGTCCCCGCCCCGCGGTCCGTGTTCGACGGTCCAGAGCCGGCCCTGCCGGTCGAGGGCTGCCGATTGCATGTTGCGGTGGCCGTATGACCAGATCGACGGAAGGGCGCCCGCCCGGGCGACGAAGGGGTTGTCCGGGGGGATCGTCCCGTCCGGATTGATCCGGAAGACCTTGCCGAGCCCGCTCGACAGGTCCTGCGCCTGGACCCGCGTCTCGCGATCGGAACGCTCGCCGACCGTGACGAAGAGCTTGCCGTCGGGCGCGAAGACGAGGCGGGAGCCGAAATGGAGCTGGTTCGTCCAGGCCGGCTCCTGGCGGAAGATCACCTCGACGGCCTCGAGCCGCGCCATGTCGCCCGTCTCGACGAGCCGTCCGCGCGCGACCGAGGTGCCGTTGGTGCCGCGCGCCCGCCTCTCGCTGAAGCTGAGAAAAATCATGCGGTCGGTCGCGAATTCCGGACCAAGCGCCACGTCGAGGAGGCCACCCTGGCCGCCGAACGCAACTTCCGGTACCCCGCCGACCGGTCGACCCGGCTTCCCGTCCGTCGACACGATCCGGAGGGCGCCGGCCTTCTCCGTGACGAGGATGCGGCCGTCCGGCAGGAAGGCCATGCCCCAGCTATTCTGTAGCCCTTGGGCGACGGGCGTCAGCGTGACCGCGGTCGCCCGATCCGGCTTCGGTGCCCGGGTCTGGCCCGGAAAGGCCGGGCGCTGATCCGGCGCGTTCGGGGGCCGCGTATCGGCCGGCGCGGCGTGGGCAGAGGTCCCGAGGGCGGTCGCGGCAGCGACGAGGATCGTCAGGATGCGCATGGCTCGACCTCGGCGATCAGGGCGTCGAACAGGGTCCGGCAGGCGCGGGCCGGTCCGCGGACCACCGGCGCGCATCCTCGCCGTCTCTCAGACGATCGAAGTCGTTGGTGCGGCCAAGAGGACTCGAACCTCCACCCCTCTCGGGACTAGCACCTCAAGCTAGCGCGTCTACCAGTTCCGCCATGGCCGCATCCGGTTCCGAGCCTCGGCCCCGGGACGGCCGTGGCTCTAACAGATCGGATTCGGAGCCACAAGCCTGGGCCGGACCGGCGCCCGAACGGGCGCTTTCCCCCAAAAAGGGTGTCGCAAAGGATACGGTCGGGAAGTTCGTGGCTCGGTCGCGCCTCAAGGGCTTCGGCATGCTTGAAACTCGCGCCGGCGCCGGGGCAGGGTGCCGGAAAGCCCGTGGGGGGCGCGAGGCCAGAGTGATGGGGACGCTTGTTCGTTGGGGGGCCGCCGTCGGCGTCGCGATCGCGATGTCGGGTTGCTCGGTGTCGCCCTTCACCACGGATTCGGATTATCCGGTCTACGGCAATCCCGTGAACCCGACGCCCGTGCACGGATACCGGGTCGAATGCACGTCGGTGCCCGATCTCGGCTACCCGCTCTTCGACAATTTCACGACGGCCTGCCGACAGGTGATCGTGCCGGGCCATCGTCGCGTCGTCATCCAGACGAAGGGCTGAGCGCCGCTGCGCGGACGAGGTCGAGAAGCCGATCCACGAAGACTGCCTGGCCGGGGATGATGCGTCGCCTAGCCTCGTCGGGCTGAAACCAGCCGCCGCGGTCGATCTCGGGAACATCGCGCCACTGCCCCGAGCGCGGTGGCCATTCCATCCGGAAGGTGTTGCTCCGGATCGCGGCGACGTCGAGATCGCCCGGGACGGCGAAGGCGGTCACCACCTTGCCGGCCGCCTGGACGGCGTCTCCGAGCGGCTCGGCCCGAGCGGCTTCCGGAGCCGGAGCGCCGGTCTCCTCCTGGAACTCGCGGCAGGCTGCCGCGAGCGGGTCTTCCGGCGGAAGGTACTCGCCCTTCGGGATCGACCACGCGCCGAGGTCGCGCTTCGCCCAGAACGGCCCCCCGGGATGGACCAGGAGCAGCTCGAGCGGCTCGGATACGGGCTGCCGGTAGAGCAGCAGGCCGGCGCTGCGTTTCGGCATAGGTTCTCCGGACCGTCATCTAGTCCACGATGCCATCCCGTCCCTGGATGGCCATGAGCGTCGCGGTCAGGAGAGCGATCAGCTTCTCCTCCCCGCCGCTCTCGGCGAAGACCTCCGCCTGCGCGAGCGTCAGGGTGCGCCCCGCCTTCACCACCCGACCGCGGGCCAGGATGCGCTCGCCCCGGGCTGGAGAGAGAAGATTGATCTTGAATTCTGTCGTGAGGACGCCCGTGTCGGCCGGCATGAGGCTGAGGGCGGCATAGCCCGCCGCGGTGTCGGCGATGGCGCTCACCGCTCCGGCATGGACGAACCCGTGCTGTTGCGAGATCGCTGGATCCGGACGGAGGGCGACCTCGACGAAGCCCGGCGAGACCCGGCCGAGACTGGCCCCGAGCGTCCGCATCAGGCCCTGCTTGGCAAAGCTCGATCGGACGCGCTCTTCGTAGCCGCGGCTTTCGGGATCGCGCGCCGCATCCAGCCTGTCAGCATCGGCCATGGTCGGGTGGTTCTCGGCGTTCGGCCCAAGAAAAAGCCCGCTCTCGCGAGCGGGCTCTGCAGTCAGATCCGGACTGGCGCGCCGCGGATCAATCCATCACGTCGATGGTCGCGACCTCGCGGCCCTTCATGCCCTGGGTCACGCCGATCTGGACCTTCTGTCCCTCCTGGAGGTCGGGCAGACGGGCGCGTTCCAGCGCCGAACGATGCACGAACACGTCGCGGCCGCCGTCATCGGGGGCGATGAAGCCGAAACCCTTGGCCGGGTTGTACCATTTCACGGTGCCGGTGAGATCCTCGACCGGTCCGGTCGGAGCCGCCGCGGCCTGGTAGGGCGAACGCCGGGGCGCGCCGCCGCCGAACCCGCCGCCTCCGCCGCCACGGTCCCCACCGTAGCCGCCGCCGCCACCGCCCTCGTAGCCGCCGCCACCGCCGCCACCGCCGGCGTAACCACCGCCGCCGCCTGCGCGGTCACCGTAGCCGCCACCACCGCCGAAGCCACCCGCTCGGGGAGGCCGCGCGCCCTTGGGCTGGGCGGTCGAGGTATCGACGCTCAGCACTTCGGTCACCTGCGGACCGCGCTGTCCGGCCGCGACCCGCACCTGGAGCTTGGTTCCCGGCTCGAGTTCGCTGTGCCCGGCCGCTTCCACGGCGCGGACATGGAGGAAGGCGTCTCCGGACCCGTCGCTGAGTTCGGCGAAGCCGAAACCCTTTTCGGGGTTGAACCACTTCACCGTGGCTTCCTGCTCGGGCCCGGTCGGGCCGAGAGAGGGGCGCGGGCTCATCGGCGCGCGGGGCGGGGGCGAATCGTAGGGGCTCGGTCCCCGATCCATCCCGAAATCGTCACCGAACCCGCGCTTGCTGGGTCCACGGAAATCTCGTCCTCTGCTCATCTCATAACTCGTGTATCGGCCTGCACGGCACGAAGGGTTGAGGCTGACCGGATGTGCCCGCGCGCGGGATGCGGCGGTCCTAGGGTCGAACTGATGACTTGCGGCTCCGGGTCGGAAAACGCCTGATCTGTTCGGTGCAGAGCAACATGGGGCCGAGACACGACATGGATCGAGAGCGACGAGACCATCATTACGGCCTCTCGAAAAGAGGTCAAGACGTCTTTTTGCCAAGACGGGCCGGGGCTTCGCCAAAAATTCAGGCCGGCACCGCCCGTGCGGCCGGCGTGAGCGCCGGCACCATCCGCCTAGCCCGCATCCGTCCGGCAGCCGCCGGCGCCTGTTGCGCCATCCACCGGACGCGCGCGCATTCGAGGCCCCAGACCATGCCGAGCATGATGTAGACGTGGCGCCAATGGTCGATGTCGATCTGGAGGGCCTGAAGGAAGAACATCAGGACCGCCGGTACGACCACCTGCGCCCGTCCCCGATAGGGCGAGGGCACGAGGCAGAGCCGCAGCCCGACGAAGGCGGTAACCAGCACCATCCCGATGAAGGCGAAGCCGCCGAGCCAGCCGCCATTGGCGAAGCCGCCGATATAGGAATTGTGCGGCTCGAGCCCGAAGCGGAGCCGGAACCGGAGCGGGCCGAAGCCCAGGGGCCGCTCCGCCAGGAGCGGGATCGAGCGCATCTGGTTGCCGAAGCGGCCCGTGACGCCTTCGTCGTAATCCTTGGTCAGCGTGAAGCGGTCGACGAAGGTCTCGGCCACGGTCCCGACGCTGAGAAGTCCCGCGAGCGCGCCCGCGCCGAAAAACAATCCCACGGCGGCCAGGATCGCGATGCGCCGCCGGATCCGGGCGACGCTGGACCGGAACGTGAAGGCGACCGTGAGCAGGGTTCCGGCCGCGAGCGCGCCCCACGACCCCCGCGAGAAGGACAGGAAGATCGCGGTCGCGATGAAGAGGATCATCGCGCCGGACACGATCGGGTGCCGGGACTCGCCGGTCAGGAGACCCCGCAGCAGGAACAGCACGCCGAGGACCAGGAAGGAGCCGAGCACGTTCGGGTCCTCGAACACGCCTGCCGCGCGGCCATCCATGGTGAACAGGATCCCGGTCGCCTGAAAATAGGACAGGATGCCGGCGCCGGCGGCGAAGATGCAGCTCGCCACATAGGCCTTCACGCCGAAGTCGAATCGCCGCTCCGCGTCGTCGGAGAAGAACATGACGAAGAAGATGCAGGTGACCATCAGGTAGATGGACTGGAAGGTCCAGAGCGTGGGCTCCGGCTCGTCAAGATAGGGCAGCAGGCCGCTGATCAGCCCGAGATGGTACAGGATGAGCGGCGCCAGGAAGACGATCGCCGCCTTGTGCAGCCGGATCCCGAGGGCCAGCCATACGAGCATCGCCGGTATGGCGGCGAAATCGTAGGGCGAGGGCCGAAGGAAGGTGAAGCAGGTGAAGAAGATGAAGAGCCCGAAGAGGCCATAGGCGCAGGCCTCGACGAGGCGGCGGAACGGGATGCTTCGCCCGGCCTCGGGGTCGAGGGACGGCGCAAGCCCCGGGCCTGCGGTGACGAGGCGACCGGACATCGCGCTCGTCCTAATAGGCGCTGTCGTGCTTCAGGAGCGCGAAAGGCGTCGCCAGCATGATGTAGAGGTCGAAGAAGACCGACCAGTTCTCGATGTAATGCAGGTCGTGCTCGACGCGGCGCTGCAGCTTCTCCTGGGTGTCCGTCTCGCCGCGCCAGCCGTTGATCTGGGCCCAGCCGGTGATGCCCGGCTTCACGCGGTGGCGGGCGAAATAGCTGTCGACCACCTGGTCGTAGAGCCGGTCGGCCGCCTTGGCCTGAAGCGCGTGCGGCCGCGGGCCGACCAGCGAGAGGTCGCCCTTGAAGACCACGTTGATGAGCTGGGGCAGTTCGTCGATCGAGGTCTTGCGAAGGAAGCGTCCCACCCGCGTGACGCGGGGGTCGTCGCGGGTGACGAGCTTCGAGGCGGCGGCGTCGGCGGCGTCGGTCCGCATCGACCGGAATTTCAGGACCTCGACGAGCTCGTTGTTGAACCCGTAGCGCTTCTGCCGGAACAGGATCGGTCCCTTGGAGTCGAGCTTCACGGCGATGGCGGCGACGAGGAGGATCGGCGCGCACAGGATCAAGGCGGCGACGCCGACGACCTTGTCGAACAGCCATTTCACGACGTGGTCCCAGTCGGCGATCGGCCGGTCGAAGACGTCGAGAACCGGCACGGAGCCGACATAGGAATAGCTCCGCGGCCTGAGGCGCAGCTTCGAGGCGTGGGCCGAGAGGCGGATGTCGATCGGCAGGACCCAGAGCTTGCCCAGCATCTGCAGCAGGCGGTTCTCGGCCGAGATCGGCAGGGTGAAGATGACGAGGTCGAGCGGCGTGCGGCGGGCATGCTCGACGAGGTCCGACACCTGGCCGAGCTTCTCGTAGCCCCCGACCACCTTGGGCGAGCGATCGTCGTCGCGATCGTCATAGACCCCGACGATGCGGATGCCGCTGTCCGGCTGCGCCTGGAGCAGGCGGATGATCTCGTTCGCCGGCTCGCCGCCGCCGACGATCGCGGTCCGGCGGTCGAAACGGCCGGCCCGGGTCATGGTCGCGACCCACATCGAGGCCGCGAAGCGGAAGGCCAGGATCACGACGAGCCCGATGCCGAACCAGCTGCCGAGCCAGACGCGGGAGAATTGCTCGCCCGCCTTCAGGAAGAACACGGCGGCCATCGCGGCCAGGAAGACGAAGGTCCAGGCCGCGGTCAGCTTGAGGCAGGTGACCAGGAAGGAGCGGAGCGCGGAGATCGAATAGGCGCCCACGGCCTGGAAGGCGAGCGACGACAGCGCCGCGACGGCGAGCACCGCTGACAGGTAGGTCCAGTCGAAGGGCGTCGTCTTGGACACGTAGGCGAGCTGGACGCCGATCCCCACGACGGCGATCGCGGCGGCCTCGACCACGCGCACGACCCCCGTGACGACCACGGCCGACAGCCGCGATTCCCGGACCTCGCCGCGGGCGGGCCCCGGCCGGAGTGCTCCCGCTTCCCCGGCGCTGGCTGCGGCGCCGAGCATCTGCCGAAAGTCGATCCCGCTCATGGGTCCGTCCATACGCAACGGGAGCCGCGGCCGGCATCGTGCCGAGGCCCGGCTCCACCCCGAGTCTTAGGCCGGGAGGCTTACGGAAGGCTCAACGGGACCGGAGAAAGTCGGGGCTAGGCGGGCACGATCCCACGCGCGGCGCGGGCGTCCCGGTAGCCATCGAGGCCGCCTTCCACCATCCGGTCGATGCAGAAGCCGGCATGGACGTAGCCCGAAAGGGTTTCGGCCTTGGCGCGCCGCGCCGCTTCCGGCTCGACATATTTCGCAAGGATCGCCCTGGCGAGAACGACCGGATCGTCGGGCGGGATCAGTTCCTCCGCATGCGGCCCGAAGATCTCGCCGATGCCGCCGACATTGGTGGACACGAGGGGCTGCGCGGCCGCCGCCGCCTCGAGGATGACATAGGGCAGGGATTCCGCCTTTGACGGAATGACCATGATGCGGCCCCGGGAGAGCGCGGCCCGGATCGGCTGCGGCGGCACGAAGGCCGTCGAGTCCCAGATCCCGGCGTGTTTCGCCCGAAGATGGAGTTCCGCCTCGCTCGGGCCCGATCCGACGACGAGAAGGGTCATCCGGACCTGGTGCTCACGCCGGATCAGGGCGACCGCATCGATCAGGGTCTCGACGCCTTTGGCGGCCCTGAGTTCGCCGATATAGAGGAGGTCAAAGGGGTCGGGCACGCGGTCGAGCGGCTCGAATTCCGCCTCCGCAATGCCGTTATGGACGACGCGAACGAGCTTCGTCGTCGTGCCGACGAAGGATTCGAAGCGCTTCTTCACGTATTCGCTCTCGAACAGGAAGACGTCCGTCCTCCGTCCGAAGATCGATTCCGCGCGCATGTAGGTGAGGTGCGACAGCGATCCCGGATTGTAGTTGAAGCTGCCGCCATGGGGTGTGTAGGCGCGGATCACCCGGCGATCGAGGCTCGGCACCGCGACGAGGCGCGCATAGGCTCCGCCCTTCGATCCGTGGCCGTGGAGCACGTCCGGCTTCACGCGACGGCATAGCCCGGCGAGCGACGTGACGGCGAGGAGGTCGCGGGGATGCGGCAGGCGCCGCATCGGGATCCGGTGGATGCCGAGTTCGAGCGTCGGCCGTATCGCGGCGAGCACGTCGTCGGCCCGGCTGCCGCCGGTGCTCGAATCGCAGAAGATGCCGACGGCGTGCCCGCGCGCGACCTGGCCGCGCGCGACGTCGAGAACGTGGCGGAACAGGCCTCCGAGCGGCGCCCGGAAGACGTGCAGGATCCGCAAGGCCCGGCCCGGTGAGGCCTTGGCCTCGTCTGCATTCATCGGCCCGCTCAGAACCATCGTTCCTTGATCACGATCGTGTCGCCGGGACGAACCGGGTAGGTGATCGGCACCTCGCCGATGACGACGCCCCGGACCGTCCGGCGGGTGAGTTCGGCGATATCCCGATCCGCCCGCGGCGTGAACCCGCCGGCAATCGCGACCGCCGTCTGGACCGTCATGCCGTTCACGTAGGGGAACTGGCCGGAGGTCGTGACCTCTCCCAGGATGAAGAAGGGCCGGTAGGCATCGACCTCGACGGTCACCTTCGGCTCCCGGATGAAGCCGCCCTTCAGCTTGGCCTCGATCGCGGCCGCGGCTCCGGCGGTGCCGAGCCCGCCGACCTGGACGGGTCCGATCAGGGGCATCGCGATCCGGCCGGAGGCGTCGATCTGGTAGATGTTCGAGAGGGAATCCTGCCCGAAAACGATGATGCGGAGCTTGTCGCCCGTCGCGAGACTGTAGGCCTCCTGGCCGCGCAAGTCGGCCGCGATCACGACCGGACGCTGGCGGAAGCAGCCGCCCAACGGAAGGGCGGCGGCGGCGAGGAGGCCGAGGGCGTGTCGCCTGTTCATACCATGCAATCCGGAGGACGAAAGACACCTCTGACTACCCGGAGCATGGTTAACGAAGGGTGTGCCGGACCGTCGATAGCCGGATGAGAGCAGAGACAAGTCGTGCGGCACGCTCGATTTTCGGCGAGCCAGGACAGACGAGTAGAAACGCTTGTCCGCGCCAGGCGGAACGTGAGAATGGCGGCCCTTAACGTGCCTTCAACCTTAACCGGGTCTTCTGCAAGCGTTGATTCACCGTATCGCGTT
The DNA here is from genome assembly GCF_964242715.1 of uncultured Enterovirga sp. Lineage (NCBI taxonomy): Bacteria > Pseudomonadati > Pseudomonadota > Alphaproteobacteria > Hyphomicrobiales > Methylobacteriaceae > Enterovirga > uncultured Enterovirga sp. Next base: position 19,382 of record NZ_CAXTAZ010000044.1, on the reverse strand, counting down.
ATCGGATCACGCTCATGCCGCAAGCTTTCGCGTCCACCATCCCGAGCTATCAGGCGCAGCCTTCCGAGGCGAGCGTGGCCGATGTCGGCCGGGCCGTTCTGCGCCACTGGCGCTGGGTCGTGATCCCGACCCTCGCGGCCTTCGTGCTGGCGCTGCTCTTCGTGACGCTGGTCAGCCCGCGTTACACGGGCGAGTCGAAGCTGCTTCTTCAGGCAAGCGACACCTACTTTACCCGGCCGGCCGGGAGCGAGCGCGTGGAACAGCAGCCGCTGATCGACGAGCAGGCGGTCGCGAGCCAGGTTCAGGTCGTGATGTCCCGCGACCTCGCCCGGGAGGCGATTCGGCAGCTCGGCCTCGTCGGCAACGCCGAATTCGATCCCGAGGTCAGCGGCCTGAACCTCTTCCAGCGGCTCGCCGTGATGCTCGGCGTCGCCAAGGACCCGCTCGCCCATGCGCCCGAGGAACGGGTGCTCGACAAGTTCTACGACAACCTGCTCGTCTACCCCGTCGGAAAATCGCGCATCGTGGCGATCGAGTTCCGGTCCAAGGACGCGGATCTTGCCGCGAGAGGCGCCAACACCATCGCCGACCTCTATCTCGGCCGTCAGGACGACGCCAAGAAGGACCAGGCCCGCTCCGCCTCGACCTGGCTCGGATCGAATGTCGACGCCTTGAGGTCTCGCGTGGCCGAGGCGGAGGCCAAGGTCGAGGCCTTCCGGTCGAACACCGGCCTCCTCGTTGGCGCCGGCACCACCACGATCTCGGCCCAGCAGCTCTCGGAACTCTCGACGCAGCTCGCCCAGGCGCGTTCGCAGAGGAGCGATTCTCAGGCAAAGGCGAAGCTGATCCGCGAGGCGATCCGGGAGGGACGCGCCTTCGAGATCCCGGACGTCGCCAATAACGAGCTGATCAGGCGGCTGCTCGAACAGCGCATCAACCTGCGGACCCAGCTTGCCCTCGAGCAGCGCACGCTCCTGCCGCAGCATCCGAGGATCAAGGAGCTGAACGCCCAGGTGCAGGATCTCGAATCCCAGATCCGGCTCGCGGCGGAACGGACCGTCCGCACGCTCGAGAACGATGCCCGCATCGCCGGGACACGGGTCGAGTCGATCGAGACCGCGATCGAGCAGCAGAAGAAGATCGTGTCCGAGGCGAACGAGAACGAGGTCAAGCTCCGGGCCCTCGAACGCGAGGCCCGCGCCCAGCGCGAGCAGCTCGAAAGCTATCTCGGGCGCTTTCGAGAGGCCTCCGCCCGCGACACCGATTACGGCGCGCCGCCGGATGCCCGCGTCGTCTCGCGCGCGGTCACCCCGCAAATCCCGTCCTTCCCGAAGAAGCTGCCCATCGTCGGCCTCGCCACCTTCGCGATGCTGATGCTCACGGTCGGCTCGATCATGGCCCGCGAACTTTTGGCGACCCGACCGGCCGGCGCCGTCTCGCTCCTGCCCTACGAATCCGAGCCGGCCCAGACGGTCTATCCCTTCCCGGCGAGAGGCTCGCGCGAGTTCGACTTCGACCTCGGCCATCTCGGCCGTGGACCGATCCTCGACGGGCGCGCCCGGGCCGCCCATGCCGAGCCGACCGAGCCCGATCCGCGCTACGATTTCGGCCAGCTGGTCGAGCGGGTGTCGCGGCATGATCCCGAGGGGCGTGGCCGCCGCCTGCTGGTCGCCGGCCTCAGCGGCCGCGAGGACGCACTCCTCGTCTCGCGCGGCCTGGCGATCACGCTCTCGCGCGGCCAGCGGGTCATTCTCCTCGACATTGATACCGACGAGGAAACGCCCGTCGACGCCGTTCCCGGGCTCACGGACCTCGTCGCGGGCGAGGCCTCGTTCTCGGAGGTCATCCAGCGCGATTCCGGCTCGTCTCTCCACCGGGTCGCGACCGGAACCCTGCTGAACGAGGCCCTGACATCCTCGCCCGAGGGTCTGGACGTGGCTTTGCAGGCTTTCGAGAGCACCTATGACTGGGTGATCTGCGCGGTGCTGGGCAACAGCGACGAAGCTCTGCTCCGCCTCTTCGCCAGCCGGGCCGACACGGTGGTGCTCGCGTCCAATCTCGAGCCGGCCAACCCGGATCTCGTTCATAGCTACGAGACGGCGAAGGCGGCCGGGGCCGCCCAGGTCATCGTCGCCCGGGAACACGCGACCGTCCTCGACGAGGCGGCCTGAGGGTCCACCCCCCGTCCTTCCGGGGCTCGGCGCGGGCGAACCCGGAACCGGCGGAAGCGCGTCGTAGCGGAACGCGATCCAACCTCGTGCGAGCCGTGGGTTCCGGGTTCAGCGCTTCGCGCCGCCCCGGAATGACGGTGAGTCAGCCCCGCAGCGTCGCCTTGATCCGCCGCGCCCGGCCGACCATCGTCATGGCCCGAGGGCTCGCCTTGACCCGTCGCTTCAGGTCGACAGCTGTGCCGTGGAGCGTCGCGTAGATCCGGCCCCGGCCCGTCACCGGGACGACGACGTCGACCAGCGCCTCGACGGTATCGCAGATGCTGCGCTTGTAGCGCGCATCGCCGACGCCGAGGTCGAAGACGCTCCGGCCGCGGGCGCATTGCAGGCGGATGACGTCCGTCACCAGGATCTCGCCCGGGCTGAATTTGGCGGCGTCCCCCTGTTCGAAGGAGACGAACATGCCGCTGAGCCGGTGCGGGTCGGCCGCGCCGCCGAGGACCGCCACGATCCGCTCCCCGCAGACGAGACCGTAGAGTTCGATCGCCGGGGCCTCGATGCCTTCCGGGATCGCGGCGGCCCGGATGAATGCCCGCATCCCGGGCTCGGCGAAGGGATCGGCGATGCCGAGTTCGCCGAAGCGGGTCTCCTTCTGCTGGAAGAAGGCGTCGAGGATGCGGTCCACGCTCGCGGGGTCGCGGCCCTCCAGGATGGAGACGGGCCCGAGCTTCGCGAGCCCGCGCACCTTGTTGCGGAGCTTCTTGCGGGCCTCGGGGCTCATGCTGCGGGCGAGGGTCGCGTCGCCGTCGGCTTCGAGCGGAAGCGACCAGGCGTCGCTCGGGCTCGGGCGTCCGCCCGAGGCGAAGGGGTTCGGCTGGCCGTGCCAGATCGTGGGCATGTTCGGCCAGGCGAAGGCGTCTACGCCGAGGGCCTGCCCGATCTGACGGAGGAGGGCGCGCGTCCGCTCGGGCGTGAGCGCGGGGAAGAGATCGGACCGGATCAGCGGCAGATTGTAATTGACGTGCTTGCCGCCGATCGCGGCCGCGACACGGGCCCCGAAAGCCCGCTCGACCTGGAGCGGCATCGTCACCGCCAGGCGGCCGGCCGCATCGCGCAGCACCGCAACGCGGATCTCGCCCGAGGGCGGGACATTCCGCGCGAGATGCGCGATCCAGTCGTATCGCCCGTAGGGCGACATGACCGCATTCCGCTCGAGTTCGCGCCAAGCGGATTCGGCTGCAGCCAGTCCGTCAGCGATCTCGATTGTGAAGGCACCGGTTCCGCTCTGGACCGAAAGCCGATCGGGGAAGTAGGCCGCGGCCGCGATCGTCGTCATCCTGGCTCCGATGCCTCGGCGCGCAGGCCGGGAGCGTCGAGCGGTAACGGAGCTTTGTTAAACCGGCGCTAAGCCGGTTCCATGTCTTCGCGCTTCCTGTCTTCCAGCTTCAAGCACCGGGTGATCGGCGCCGGTTTCCGGGCCGTGGCCGCGACGGGCGCGGATCGCTGGCTTGCGCCGCTCGCGAGAGGCGAGGGCGCCATCCTCATGTTCCACCACGTCCGGCCCGCCCGGCCCGATCCGTTCCAGCCGAACCGCCTCCTCGAGATCACGCCCGAACATCTCGATCGCACGCTCACGCTCGTGCGCCGGCTCGGCTACGCCATCGTGCCCCTCGACGAGGTGCCGGACCGGCTGAGGCGAGGGGGAGGGCGCTTCGTCGCGCTCACCTTCGACGACGGCTACCGCGACAACCGTGACCACGCGCTCCCGATCCTGACAAGCCACGACGCGCCCTGGACGATGTTCGTCACCACCGACTACGCCTCGGGCGAGGGCCGCCTCTGGTGGCTCGAACTCGAGGAGGTGATCCGCCGCTCGGACGAGATCGGCCTCGACGGCCGCACGCTTCCCTCCCGCACCTTCGACGAGAAGAACGCGGCCTTCGCCGCCGCCTATGCCGACCTCCGGGCCGGCCCCGAGCCGCGCCTCCGCGAGATCATCGGCGCCTGGTGCGACGAGGCCGGCATCGACCGCCGCGCGCTCGTCCGCTCGCTCTGCCTCGGCTGGGACGAGATCGCGGCACTATCCCAGGAGACTGGGCTCACGATCGGAGCCCACACGCTCACGCATCCCATGCTGGCGAAGCACGACGAGGCCACGGCGCGGCGCGAGATCGTCGAGAGCCGGGGGATCATTGCCGAGCGGCTCGGCCGCGAGATCCGGCATCTCGCCTATCCGGTCGGCAATCCGGGTTCCGCCGGCCCCCGCGAATTCCGCCTCGCGCGGGAGGCCGGCTACGGCACTGCCGTGACGACCCGACCTGGCCACCTCTTTCCCGCGCATGCCGACCACCTGGCCGCCCTGCCGCGCGTGTCCGTGAACGGCCTCTACCAGAGCGAGGCGGCCGTGCGGGCGCTGATGTCGGGCGTGCCGTTCCTGCTCTGGAACCGCGGCCGGCGCCTCGATGTCGGCTAGCGGGTCTCGGGCCCGTCCATCCACTTGATCAGCGGCATCAGGGGAAAGACCCAGGCGATGCCGAGGACGACATAGACGACCGTCTGGACGAGTTTCGGGGCGTCGACGATCCGGCTCTCCGCGAGCGCCATCGCCATCAGCGCGTAGAAGCAGACGAAGACGAAGATCGCGACGGTGCCGAGGAGGGTGCGGATCCGGCGGTTCATGACGAGGTCCATGGGAAGCGCGGGTCGCGCCCGGGGTGCGGCTTCGGCGGTCGTTGCCGGTGGGGGTCCTGGGTTTTATGTGTCGGCGGAACCCGGCCGACAAGCGCGGCGCTTCGTCCGGCCGCGGCGCGCGCCCGTCCGGGTGCATCGAGTTCCGAGAGCGTCATGGCCGTCTCCGCCGCCACCGCCGAACCGCATGACGTGACCGGCGACCCCGCCCGGGTCCGGCCCCGGTCGCGCCTCGTCTCCGTCTGGCTCTGGAGCCTCGTCGTCCTCGTTGTCGTGATGGTTGGGATCGGCGGCGCGACGCGGCTTACGGGATCCGGTCTCTCCATCACGGAATGGAAGCCGGTGACCGGCGCCGTGCCGCCGCTTTCGGACGGGGCCTGGACCGCGGAATTCGAGAAATACCGCGCCTCTTCGCAATACCGGAACCTGAACCGTGGCATGGACCTGCCCGAGTTCAAGACGATCTACTGGTGGGAGTGGAGCCATCGGCAGCTCGGCCGGCTTTTGGGACTCGTCTTCGCGGTGCCGCTCATCGGATTCTGGGCGACGGGCGCGATCCGGACGCGGCTCGCCTTCGCGCTCCTCGGGATCGGCGCCCTGGGCGGGCTGCAGGCAACGGTCGGCTGGATCATGGTCGCCTCGGGCCTCGAGCCCGGCATGATCGCGGTCGCGCCGCTCAAGCTGATGCTGCATCTCGTGCTGGCGAGCGCGATCCTGGCGCTGCTGGTGTGGGTCGCAACGGGGCCGAAGCCACCCCGTCATCCCGGGGCCGCGGAGCGGAACCCGGAACCCATGGAAGGGCCACGGAAGGAGAGCGCTCCACGAACAGTGCAAGCCGTGGGTCCCGGGTTCTCGCTCCGCGAGCCCCGGAATGACAGGGTGGATGCTCTTCGAGCCGCAGGCGAGCCTCGAAGCACGCATCTCGCCGCGGCCATCTTCCTCGGCCTCGTCCTGCTCCAGATCGCGCTCGGCGGGCTCGTCGCAGGGTCGCGGGCGGGCTGGACCTACAACACTTGGCCGCTGATGGACGGCCGTCTCGTCCCGCCGGTGGAGGCTCTGACGAGCGTCACGCCCTGGTTCGAGAACTTCGTCGACAACCCGGCCCTGGTGCAGTTGAATCATCGACTGACGGCCTATCTCCTCGTCGCCTTCGCCCTGTGGCAGGCATGGTCGCTGCGGCGGAGGCTGCCCGGGTCGCCGGCTTCGCACCGCGCGGCCGGATTGGCCGGCCTCACGCTCGCCCAGATGGCGCTCGGGATCGCGACCCTCGTCCTCGTCGTGCCGCTCTGGGCCGGCCTCGCCCATCAGCTGTTGGCCATGGCGCTCCTCGTCGCGGCGACGGTCCATCTGCGGCGAAGCCGGACCGCCGCCGCGTAGACGCGGCTTCGTCGCGCTTCAGCGCAGAGGTCGGATTGCGGCCACGCCCGCGCCGGCTTTCGCCTCGGCCAAGCGGTGGGCCGTGTTCACGAGCGCAACATGGGAGAAGGCCTGGGGCGTGTTGCCGAGCTGGCGACCGGCCTTCGGGTCATACTCCTCAGCCAAGAGGCCGACATCGCTGCGGAGCGCGAGCAGCCGCTCGAACAGAGCCTCTGCGTCGGACACGCGGCCGATGCTGATCAGCGCGTCGGCGAGCCAGAAGCTGCAGGCCAGGAACGCTCCCTCCGGGCCATGCAGTCCGTCCGCACCTTCGCTCGTGTGATACCGGCGCACGAGGCCGTCGACGACGAGGTCGCGCTCGATCGCCTCGATGGTGCTGCGGATCCGGGGGTCGTCCGGCGGCAGGAAGCCGACTCTCGGCAGCAGAAGCAGGCTCGCATCGAGCGCCGTCTCGCCATAGGCCTGCACATAGGCCCCGACCTCGAGGTCGAAGCCGCGCGCGCAGACATCGCGGTGAATCTCGTCGCGGATGCTTTTCCAATGCTCGATCGGGCATTCGTCGAGACCGAACTCCTCCGCGCTCCGGATGCAACGGTCGAACGCCGTCCAGGCCATGATCTTGGAGAAGGTGAAATGGCGCGACGCGCCCCGCACCTCCCAGATGCCTTCGTCGGGCTCGCGCCACAGGGTCTCGAGCGCTTTCAGCATCCCCTTCTGCATCGACCAGGCCTGCGAGCTTTCCGGCAGCCCGCCGACGCGTGCTTCGTGGAGGAGGCTCATCACCTCGCCATAGACGTCGAGCTGCAACTGCCCATGCGCGCCGTTGCCGATCCGGACGGGCTTCGAGCCGGCGAATCCGGGTAGCCAGTCGATCTCCCATTCCTCGAGCCTCCGCTCGCCGGCGAGCCCATACATGATCTGCATGCGGTCCGAGCCGCCTGCGACGGCGCGCACGAGCCAGTCGCGCCAGGCCTCGGCCTCGTCCATGTAGCCGGCATTCATCAGGGCGAAGAGCGTCATCGCGCTGTCGCGCAGCCAGCAATAGCGGTAGTCCCAGTTGCGGCCCCCGCCGATCCATTCGGGAAGCGAGGTGGTCGCGGCGGCCACGATCCCGCCCGTCGGCGCATAGGTCAGCGCCTTCAGCGTGATGAGGGAGCGCTCGACGGCCTCCGCCCAGGGCTTCGGCATGCGCACGTCGCCGTCGAGGGCGGCGGGGCGGTAGCGGCCGGCCCATTCCGTCCAGAAGGACTCGGTCTCGGTGAGCGCGACCTCGAAGTCGATCGCGGTCGGGATCGGCAGATGCGAGAGCCCGTGGGTGAGAACGAAGGGGATCGTCTGGCCCGCCTCGACCGTGAATTCCGCGACCGTGCGCATGTCCTCGCCGCGCAACTCCACGGGCGAGCGCAGGACGACCATGTCCGGCCCCGCGATCGCCCGCACGGCGCCGTCTTCGGCCCGGCTGACCCAGGGAATGTCGGCGCCGTAGCCGAAGCGGAGGACGAGTTCCATCCGCATCGCGACCGAGCCCCGCTCGCCGACGACGAGGCGGACCACATCGGAATTTGTGCCCCGCGGCGGCATGAAATCGACGAGCGTGACCGCTCCGGCGTCCGTTTCGAACCGGGTTTCCAGGATCAGGGTATGGGGCCTGTAGCGCCGCGACATGCGCGCGCTCACGTCCTCGGGCGCGATTTTCCAGCGACCGTGGTCGGGGGTCCCGAGCAGGGCGGAAAAACATGCGGGAGAGTCGAAACGAGGCCAGCAGAGCCAGTCGATCGAGCCGTCCCGCCCGACCAACGCCGCGGTCTCGCAATCGCCGATGAGCGCGAAATCCTCGATCCGACACTCGGCCATCGTCATTCCTACGCTGGCCTGCGATCGGGGCAGCGCAGCGAGAAGATGATGGGCCGGGCTTCGTTCCGGCCGGCCCCGGACCGTCTCTCGGGAACGTGAAGATCCCGGGACGGCGCGGGACTCAGACGTCCAAAGCGGCGTCGAGATCGGCGATCAGGTCCGGCGCATCCTCGAGCCCGATCGAGAGACGGACGACGTCCGGTCCGGCGCCTGCCGTCATCTGCTGGGCCTCCGTCAGTTGCCGGTGGGTGGTCGAGGCCGGATGGATCACGAGCGAGCGCGTGTCCCCGATATTCGCGAGATGCGAGAACAACTTGAGCTTCGAGACGAGCGCGACCCCCGCCTCGTAGCCGCCCTTCACGCCGAAGGTGAAGACCGCGCCCGCGCCCTGCGGGCAATAGCGCTGCGCGAGCGCATGGTAGCGGTCGCTCTCCAGTCCCGGATAGCTGACCCAGGACACCCGCTCATGGCCGGCGAGGTGCTTCGCCACGACGAGCGAGGTGTCGGATTGGCGCTGCATCCGGAGCGGCAGCGTCTCGATGCCCTGCAGGATCAGGAAGGCGTTGAACGGCGAGAGGGCGGGGCCGAGGTCGCGAAGGCCCAGGACCCGGCAGGCGATCGCGAAAGCGAAGTTGCCGAAGGTCTCGCCCAAGACCATGCCGTTATATTCCGGGCGCGGCTTCGACAGCATCGGGTAGCGGTCGTCGCCGGTCCAGTTGAAGGTGCCGCCGTCGACGATGATCCCGGCGATCGAATTGCCGTGTCCGCCCAGGAACTTGGTGGCGGAATGGACGACGATGTCGGCGCCGTGCTCGAACGGGCGGATCAGGTAAGGCGAGGCCATCGTGTTGTCGACGATGAGCGGGATGCGGTGCTTCTTGGCGATGACGCCGAGCGCCGCGATGTCGACGATGACGCCGCCCGGATTGGCGATCGATTCCACGAAGATGGCCTTGGTCTTCGGGGTGATCGCGGCTTCGAACGAGGCCGGGTCGTCGGAATCGGCCCAGACCACCCGCCAGTCGAAATTCTTGTAGGAGTGGTTGAACTGGTTGATCGAGCCGCCATAGAGCTTGTTGCCGGCGATGAACTCGTCGCCGGGCTGCATGAGCGCGTGCATGCAGAGGAACTCGGCCGCGTGGCCCGAGGCGACCGCGAGCGCGGCCGTGCCGCCTTCGAGCGCGGCGACGCGCTCCTCGAGCACCGCGCAGGTCGGGTTGCCGATGCGGGTGTAGATGTTGCCGAAGGCCTGCAGCCCGAACAGCGACGCAGCATGGTCGACATCGTCGAAGACGAAAGCGGTCGTCTGGTAGATGGGCGTGGCGCGGGCCCCGGTCGCCGCGTCCGGAGCCGCTCCCGCATGGACCGCGAGCGTGTTGAAGCCGGGTGCCTGGTCAGCCATCTCGTTCCCCCGCTGTTCTGAATAACAGACGTTTGTCTGGAATAACGGACGACCGCGCGGGCCGTCAACCGGAGCCGGGCTGTATCGCAGAATCCGGCGGACGGCGAGGCGTCAGCCCTGCTGCTCGGAATGGTGCGAGACGAAGAGCCGACCGCGTTCCGTCCAGGTCACGACGAGGGCCGCCAGGATCGCGAGACCGCAATAGCCGGCCGCGATCGGCATCACGGTCCCGTCGAAGGACCCCCCGATGAACAGCCCGCAGAGCGCCCCGACCACCGTCGTGTAGACGCCGATCAGCGACGAGGCCGTGCCGGCGACATGGCCGAGCGGCTCCATCGCGAGGGCGTTGAAATTCGGGAAGGAGAGGCCGAGCAGGAATTGCGCGCAGGCGAGCAGGATCCCGAAGAGGAGGAGCGGCGGGCGCCCCGAGGTGAGGAGCGCCGTGCCGAGCAGCACGACGCCCACGACGACCAGACCCAGCATGCTGGCATGCGAGATCCGCCGCATGCCGAAGCGGCGCACCGCCTTGGAATTCACGAGGGCTGCCAACCCCATCGACAGGGCCAGGAGGCCGAAAGCGACCGGGAAGAGGCTGCCGAGCCCGTAGGTCTCGGTGAAGATCTGCTGCGCCGATCCGACCATGGTCATCACGCAGCCGAACATGAGCCCGACCGCCGTCGCGTAGCCCATAGCGGTCCTGCTGCTGAGCGTCGTCCCAAAACCGCCCGCGATGCGGGAGGCGGAGAAGGGCATCTTGTTCTCGGGCGCGAGGGTCTCGGGCATCCGGAGCCAGAACCAGATCCCGAGCGCGAGGCCGGTCGCCAGCATGGCGACGAACATGACGTGCCAATCCCCGAGAAGGAGGAGCAGGCTGCCGATCGCGGGCGCGAAGATCGGGACCATGATGAAGACGGTCATGTTGAGCGACATGACCCGGGCCATGTCCCGGCCCGAGAAGCGGTCGCGAACGATGGCGGTCGCGAGCACCCGTCCGGAGGCGGCCCCGATGCCCTGCACGAAGCGGGCGGTGAGGAGCGAGGCGAGGTCGTGCGCGAAGATCGCCATCGCCGACCCGATCAGGAAGATGACGGCGCCCGCGAGATAGGCGGGCCTCCGCCCGACCACGTCCGAGGCCGGCCCGAAGACGAGCTGCGCGGCGCCGAAGCCCAGCATGTAGACGTAGACGACGAGCTGGAGCCGGTTCGGATCCGCGACCCCGAAGCTCGACCCGATGGCCGGGAAGGCAGGCAGCACGGCGTCGACCGCGAAGGCGGTCACGCCCATCATCAGGGCGACCAGGATGACGAATTCGGTGAATCCGGGCTCGGGCCGTCGCAAACGTGCGGCAGCGATCCCCGGCGGGATGGTGGCGTGCATGGGGCGGTCTGGACCGGCGAGACGGGCCGCGCAACCCGATCCTCCGCATGGGAGGCCTGTCCGGCCCGAAGTCTGCCGGGCCGGCGCGTGCTCTCAGACGCGACCGTAGGCGACGTATTGGGCGCCGAGCGGAAGCTGCCCGAGGGGACGCTCCAGAATACCGGCCCAGCGCTCGTCGCTCGGCAGCGCCAGGAAGTGGCGGCTCCGGATGCCGTGCAATCCTCCGCCTCGCAGAAGGCCGCGGGCTTCGCGCGCGTCGAGCAGCACGGCGTCGTCGTCGAAAGGACAGCGCGCGACCGCGAGCCGCGTCAGCGGATTCCAGGGATTGTGCTCCATCAGGACGACGAGGCCGCCCGGCCGGGTGACCCGCCTCATCTCGGCGAGGAGCGCTTCGCGCCGCTCGGGCGCCACGTGATGGAAGACGCAGACGGCGAGCGACGTGTCGAAGGCGGCGTCTGGCCAGGGCAGCGTCTCGTCCGTCTGCTGGCGGTAGTCGATGTCCGGGTGGCGAAGCCGGGCGGCTGCCAGCGACTCGCCCGACGGATCGCATCCACCCAGAGGTCCCGCGATCGGCCGGATGAGGTCGTGCATCGCGCCGACGCCGCATCCGACATCGAGAAGGGCAGGGCGCCGGGCCGGGAAATGGCGGCCGAACAGCTCCGACAGCACGCGGACCTTGGCGCGAAGGAATACGTCGTGTTTCAGGCCAGAAAAGGCGATCGATCGCTGGACGACGTCGCCGTAGCTGGATCCGTAGGCGTCGAAGGATGAGGTCACGGCGCGAGGCGCAGGGCCGGGACCGCCCGCCTCGGTCCCGACGGCGCCGCGGCATGGTCCGACGCTGCGGCGACATCCTCGTCGAAGCCGACGGAGCGGCCGACCACGTAGAGCGGACGGTTCTTCACCTCGGCATGGATGCGGCCGACATAGAGCCCGACGATCCCGGTCATGAGCAGGTTCACGCCGGACAGGAGGGAGAGGAGGACCACGGTCGAGGCCCAGCCCGCCACGAATTGCCCCTGGTGAAGGGATTCCCACACCACCCAGGCCCCGAACAGAAGCGCGCCCAGCGACACGATGCTGCCGAGCCAGAGGGCCAGGCGAAGCGGCGCGTCCGAGAAGCTGACGATCCCGTCGAAGGCGAGCCGGACCATCTTCGACCAGCCATAGGCGGTCTGGCCCGCCAAGCGCGGCGCACGATGGAAGGTGACGGCCGTCTGCCGGAACCCCATCCAGCCGAACATGCCGCGCACGAAGCGGTCGCGCTCGGGCATAGCCCGGAAGGCGTCGACGGCCTTCCTGTCGACGAGGCGGAAGTCGCCCACATTCTCCGGGATGTCGACCGCGGTCATGAAGCGGAGCGCGCGGTAGAACAGGCGCGCGGTCCAGAGCTTGAACCAGGTCTCGCCCTCGCGGCTCAGCCGGCGCGCATAGACGATCTCGTAGCCTTCGCGCCATTTGGCGACGAGGTCGAGCACCACCTCGGGCGGGTCCTGGAGGTCGGCATCCATGATCACGACCGCCTGACCGCGGGCCGCGTCCATGCCGGCCGTGATCGCGATCTGGTGGCCGAAATTGCGCGACAGGGCGAGGTAGCGGTAGCGGGAATCGTCGCGCGCCCGGGCCGCCGCCACGATCGAGCCGGTATCCCGGCTGCCGTCGTCGACGATGATGACCTCGGCCGGACCGTCGAGCTTCGCCAGCAAGGCGTCCAGCCGCCGCAGCAGGACCGGCAGCACCGCCTCTTCGTTGAAGATCGGGATGACGAGACTGTAGAGCGGCCGTTCGGACTTGGAACTCGGCATCTCGGTGTCCGCGGCGATTCGAAATATCCCGTCAGACTGGCCGGTCGAGGTTAAGGCGGCGTTGCGCCGGGTGCGGGCATTCCGCGACGGATTCGGTAGAGGGTGAAGCGGCCGCCCTCCGACATCGGCACGAGGAGAGCCGAACGCGGGTTCGGCACCTTCGGGCCGAGAAGGTAGAGATAGTCGAAGTCCCTGGTCCACCCCGCGAAATAGGGAGGTGTCTCGGCCCGGAGCCTTCCGTCCGCCGCCGCCAGGAGCAAGTCGAGCGGGACCGGGCCGCCCTCCTGCGGAGCGAGGTGGCGGTAGGTCTCGCGGATGCTGATCGGCTGCTTGCCCGCATAGGTGAAGAGCGTCGGCACGAGCGCGTCGGCGTAATGCACGGCCAGCGTCGGCGCGTGATAGATCGGGTAGTCCAGGTAGTTGGGCGGCGGGTCGGGGCTGTCGCCGGAATGGCCGACCAGCACCCGAGAGCCCGGGTTCAGCAACCGGAACGAGGCAACGAGAGCGCGGTAATCCGGCCGGTAGCTGAGCTGCGTGGCGGCGACGACGGCGAGATTCGCGAGCGCCACGAGTGCGAGAACGATCCCGACGGTCATGCGCCAGCGGCCGGCCGGTAGTTCGAGCCGCAGGAAGGCCGGCAGGATCAGGGCCGCGGCGACGAGAACGCGGACGTCGACGAAGGCCGTGTCCCGGAGCCGGAACGGCATCGCGAGGTACAGAAGGCCGAACCCGGCTGCGAGCCAGGGTCCGGCACCGACGAGTTTGAGATGTCCGGCCCGTGCGGCGGCGTAGGCCGTGACCGCCAGGACGACGGTGAGGGCCATCGAGGCCTCCCGGCTGAAGCCGTTCAGGAAGAAGAGCCAGCCGAGCTTGTGCTGGAAGCCCCATTCCGTGCGGGCTCCGCCGACCGAGCTGCCGAGCGCGCCGGCGAGCGCCGCCCAGACCACGACGGGTATCGCCATCAGGGCGAGGCTGCCGGCCGTCCGAGCAAGCGACCAGCGCTCCTGCCGGGAGCGCCAGAGTTCGTACAGGCCGATCGCGATGCCGTAGAGGCCGAGCGCGAAGAGGTGGCTCACATAGAGGAGTACGACGAGGACGCCATGGAGACCGAGCCGCAGCGCCGGACGCGACCCGGCGAGCCCGATCCAGGCCGCGATGCCCCAGAGAGCCAGGCCGAGGGCGAATTCGAAATTCACGAAGGCCCAGGCGAAGGGGATGCTGTAGAGGAGGAGCGAGGCCGCGACCCCGGCCGTGACGACAGAGCTCCGGGCCGCCCTCGCGAGCGCCATCGCTCCGCTCAGGATCAAGATCTGCCCGGCGAGATAGAGGAGCCGTGTCGCGGTCTCGACGCCGATCAGGCGGGCGAGCGGCGGGACCAGCAGGTCCATGGCCAAATTCGGGTAGAGCGCCCAGCTCACCTCGTAGAACGGGTGGGGCGAGGAGGAACCCGCCCGGGTCAGGACCGACATCCGGGCGAGGTGGTTCGGGTAGTCGACCATCGCCGGGATGTCGACGAAGAGGATCGGGCAGAGCGACAGCACCAGGAGGGCGCCGAGCGCTATCGTGGCAACGCCTGGGCGAGGCGGCCTGCGCGTGGGCGCGGATTCCATGGCCATGCTGGACATGCGCCTTGCTAGCCCGGACGGCGTGAATGCCGGGTTTCGGCCCACCTGAACAAACATTAATCCCGGGGCCAGGACACCTTCACGCGCGCTCCGCACATTGGGCATACGGCCCGAAGCGACACGATCAGCGTCGCGGAGGGCTCCCAGACAGGAGCCTGCCCCATGTCCCAACACGACCTGCCCGCGTCATCTCCCGTCCGCCGGAAGGCCCTCGCCTCCGTCGCCGCCGTTGCCCTCGTGGCATCGGGCGCGATCGGCGGGACCCTGCTCGATGGGCGTAGCGCCTTCGCGCAGGCTCCGATCACCGTCTCGCCCCAGGCGCAGGCGCCGGCTTCCTTCGCGGATGTCGTCGATACCGTGAAGCCGGCCGTCGTGTCGGTGAAGGTCGTGGTCGAGAGCGCCGCCTCCGAGGATCGCCAGACGTCGTCCCGCACCGAGCGCCTCCCGCCGCAGCTGCGCGAGCTGTTCGGCGAGCGCGGCGGCCGCGATGAGCGCGGCGGCGAAGAGCGTGGCCGCCAGGGCCCGCGTCAGCGCGGCCAGGCCCAGGGCTCGGGCTTCTTCGTCTCGGCCGACGGCTATGTCGTGACGAACAACCACGTCGTCGAGCGCGGCAAGATCGTCCAGGTCACGACCGACGACGGCCGCACCCTCGACGCCAAGGTGATCGGCAGCGACCCGAAGAGCGACCTCGCTCTGCTCAAGGTCGAGGAGGCCGGGACCTATCCCTTCGTGAAGCTCGCACCCACGGCGCCGCGCGTCGGCGATTGGGTCGTCGCGATCGGCAACCCGTTCGGGCTCGGCGGCACCGTGACGTCCGGCATCGTCTCGGCCCGCGGTCGCGACATCGGCGCGGGACCCTACGACGACTTCCTGCAGATCGACGCCCCGATCAACCGCGGCAATTCGGGCGGCCCGACCTTCAACCTCAAGGGCGAGGTCGTCGGCGTGAATACCGCGATCGCCTCGCCGTCCGGGGGCAGCGTGGGTCTCGCCTTCGCCATCCCGGCGTCCACGGTGCAGTCGGTCGTGGCGCAGCTGAAGGATTCGGGTTCGGTCAGCCGCGGCTATCTCGGCGTGCAGATCCAGCCGCTGCCCAAGGATCTGGCCGAGGGCCTCGGGATCGGGCGCGACAAGGGCGCGCTCGTGAACTCGACCCAGCCCGACACGCCGGCCGCCAAGGCCGGGCTGCGGGCCGGCGACGTGCTCGTGTCGGTGAACGGGGAGGCGATCCCGGATGCCCGCGACCTGACCCGGCGCATCGCCGGGCTCCGGCCCGGCACCAAGGTCGAGATCGCCTATCTGCGCGAGGGACGCGAGCGGAACGCGACCGTCGAGCTCGGCCTCCTGCCAGGCCAGGACGTGGCGAGCGTCGACGAGCGCGGCAGCGACCGCGAGACCGAGCGCGGCTCGATCCGACTCGGCCTACAACTCGCACCGGCGGCGCGCGTCGGTGCGGGCGAGGAGGGTGTCGCGGTCGTCAATGTCGATCCCGAGGGTCCGGCCGCCGGCAAGGGCATCCGGGAAGGCGACATCATCCTGGAGATCGGCGGCAAGCCCGTCTCGACTCCCGGCGACGTCGCGACCGGCATCAAGGCCGCGCGCGACGACGGCCGCAAGGCCGTGTTGATGCGGGTGAAGAGCCGCGAGGGCACGCGCTTCGTCGCGGTCGCCCTGCCGAAGGCGGGCTGACCCTTCCGCTCATCCCGGCGAAAGCCGGGATCCAGCCTCCGCACTGGGCCCCGGATCTCGCCGGGGTGAGCGGCGGCGGTGACACGAAGAGAGATCGGGCGGGCAGAGATGCCCGCCCTTTTTTCATTCGGCTCGCGGGGCGTTCCGCCTCCGCTCATCCCGGCGCAAGCCGGGATCCAGGCCCACCACCTAGGCCCCGGCTTTCGCTGGGGTGAGCGGGACTTCCCACCTCCCGGGCGAACCGTCTCTCGGTCAGCTCGCCTGGTAGCTCGGGACCGGCTCGATCCGGCTCGCCAATATCTTGTCGACCCGCCGTCCGTCGAGATCGACCACCTCGAAACGCCAGCCCTGCGTCGTGACATGTTCGCCGGTCGCCGGCAGATGCTGCATCAGGTCGAGGACGAAGCCCGCCACCGTCTCGTAGGCCCGGTTCTCGGGTGCGCGGAGGCCGATGAGGTCGGCCATCTCGTCGAAGGGCATCGATCCCGAGAGGAGCCAGGACCCGTCGTCGCGGTGCACGCTGTCCGGGTCGGCCTCTTCCGTATGGGACCGGAAGGCGCCGACGATCGCATCCAGCGCGTCGGCCGGCGTGACGATCCCTTCGAAATGGCCGTATTCGTCGTGGACGATCGCCATCGGCACCTCGGCGTCGCGCAGCACCTTGAGGACGTCGAGCGCGTCCAGCGTGTCCGGCACGATCGGCGCGTTCCGGATCTTCGAGGCGACGTCGAGCGGCCCTCCGGCGACGAAGGCGGCGAGAAGATCGCGGACATGGACGACGCCCCGGATGTCGTCCGGATCGCCCTTCATCACTGGGAGGCGGGAATGCTGGGTCGCCAGCAGCGCGGTCTTGATCGTCTCGGCATCGTCGTCGAGATCGAGCCAGTCCACCTCCGTCCGTGGGGTCAGGAGGCCCCGGACGGTCCGGTCGCCGAGGCGCAGCACGCCCGAGATCATCAGCCGCTCGTCGCTTTCGATCACGCCGGCGCTCTCCGCCTCCGCGACCAGGGTCCGGATCTCCTCTTCCGTCACGGCGCTGTCGGAGCTCGTGCTCTGGCCGAAGAGCCTGAAGACGAGGCGGGTCGAGACGTCCAGGATCCAGACGACGGGGGCCGCGATCCGGGACAGGAGCCGCATCGGTGGCGCCACCATGCAGGCGACGCCCTCTGCATTCCGAAGCGCGAGGTGCTTCGGCACGAGTTCGCCCACGACCACGGACAGGTAGGTGATCAGCCCGATCACCACCGTATAGCCGATCGGCTCGGCAAACCGGTTCGGCATCCCCTCGTATTCGAGAAATCCGGCCAGTCGCTGACCCAGCGCCGCACCCGAAAAGGCGCCGGCCAGAATGCCGATCAGGGTGATTCCGACCTGCGTCGTCGAAAGGAGGCGGCCGGGGTCCTCGGCGAGGTCGAGCGCCGCGCTCGCGCCGACCCGCCCGGTCTTGACGAGCGCCTTCAGGCGGCTCTTCCGGGCCGAGACGACGGCCAGTTCCGACAGGGCAAAAACGCCGTTCAGGCAGATCAGCACGACGGCGACGACGAGTTCCAGCACGTTCGCATGAGATCCGCACGCGACACGCGCCGACCTCCCTTTCATTGGTCCGGCGGGACCGTACAGCCGTCGCCCAGGGCACCCGCCCGCCCCGAACAGGTCCTGATACCACGAAAACGAAGGGCCGCAGCCTCGCGGCTACGGCCCTGTCAGCTCAGGAGACCTGCTCAGCAGGAATAGTACATCACGTATTCGACGGGATGCGGGGTCATCTCGAACCGGGCGACCTCTGTCATCTTCAGTTCGATGAAGGAGTCGATGAAGTCGTCCGAGAACACGTCGCCCGCCTTGAGGAAGCTCCGGTCGGCGTCGAGGCTCTCCAGCGCTTCGCGGAGCGAGCCGCACACGGTCGGGATCTCCTTCAGCTCGCGCGGCGGCAGGTCGTAGAGATCCTTGTCCATCGCCGGGCCGGGATCGATCTTGTTCTGGATGCCGTCGAGACCGGCCATCAGCATCGCCGAGAAGGCGAGATACGGGTTGGCGGTCGGATCGGGGAAGCGGACCTCGACGCGCTTCGCCTTCGGATTCTGCGTCCACGGGATGCGGCAGGAGGCCGAGCGGTTGCGGGCCGAATAGGCGAGGAGCACCGGGGCCTCGTAGCCCGGCACGAGACGCTTGTAGGAGTTGGTCGACGGATTGGTGAAGGCGTTCAGCGCCTTCGCATGCTTGATGATGCCGCCGATATACCAGAGGCATTCCTGGCTGAGATCCGCATATTTGTCGCCGGCGAAGACAGGCTTGCCGTTCTTCCAGATCGACTGGTGCACATGCATGCCCGAGCCGTTGTCGCCGAAGACAGGCTTCGGCATGAAGGTCGCCGTCTTGCCGTAGCTCTGCGCGACGTTGTGGATGCAGTACTTGTAGATCTGCATCTGGTCGGCCATCAGCACCAGCGTGTCGAACTTCATGCCGAGCTCGTGCTGGGCGGACGCGACCTCGTGATGGTGCTTCTCGACCTTGACGCCCATCGCCTGCATGGCGGCCAGCATCTCGCCGCGCATGTCCTGGGCGGAATCGAGCGGCGGGACGGGGAAATATCCGCCCTTGGTCTGGATGCGGTGGCCCATATTGCCACCCTCGTAATCCGTGTCGCCGTTCGTCGGCAGCTCGACATTGTCGAGCTTGAAGCCGGTGTTGTACGGCTCCGCCATGAACTTCACGTCGTCGAAGATGAAGAACTCGGCCTCGGGGCCGAAATAGGTGGTGTCGCCGATTCCGAGCGACTTCATGAAGGCTTCGGCCTTCTTGGCGATGCCGCGCGGATCGCGGTCATAGGGCTCGCCGGTCGAGGGCTCGAGCACGTCGCAGACGATCGACATGGTGGAGGCCGAGAAGAACGGGTCCATCTGGGCCGTCGCCGGATCCGGCATCAGGATCATGTCGGATTCGTTGATGGCCTTCCAGCCGGAGATCGACGAGCCGTCGAACATGGTGCCCTCGGCGAAGATCTCCTCGTCGATCATCGACACGTCGAACGTCACATGCTGCCACTTTCCGCGCGGATCGGTGAAGCGCAGATCGACGTATTTGACGTCGTTGTCCTTGATCGCGCTCAAGACGTCTTTGGCAGTCTTCATGTCGGCTGGGTCCTTTGTGTCGCGGCAGAAAGCCTGGCGCGGCGGTCGTCGGGAAAGCGCTGGAGGCTAGATCGCGTCGGAGCCGGTTTCGCCGGTGCGGATGCGGATGGCTTCCTCGACGCTCGATACAAAAATCTTGCCATCGCCGATCCGCCCCGTCTGGGCCGCCTTGCGGATCGCGTCCACGGCCTGGTCGACGAGTTCGTCCGCGAGCACGATCTCGAGCTTCACCTTGGGCAGGAAGTCGACCACGTATTCGGCGCCGC
>NZ_CAXTAZ010000043.1:16108-43289 GCF_964242715.1 uncultured Enterovirga sp. | reverse complement strand
CGCGCCGCGCGACGGCCGTTTCATCGAGAAGGTCGGCACCTACGACCCGATGAAGCCGCGCGACGACGCGGGCCGCATCACGCTGGAAAGCGAGAAGATCCAGGCCTGGCTCGCCAAGGGCGCGCAGCCGACGGATCGCGTGCTCCGCTTCCTGGACGCCGCCGGCCTGATGAAGCGCGAAGCCCGCAACAATCCCGAGAAGGCGAAGCCCGGCGAGAAGGCCACGGCGCGTGCCGCCGAGAAGGCGAAGCGCGCCGCCCTGATGGAGCCGGTCGGCTCGTCCGCTGCCTGATTCGCCGATGGATGCGGGTGCTCGCCTCTCCCGGAGGGAGAGGTCGAGTCGCGCCGGCAGGCGCGACTGGGTGAGGGGTTCGGACCTCTCCGGAGAAGCCACGCCCCTCACCCGGTCGGCTGCTGCCGCAGCCGCTCGACCTCTCCCTTCGGGAGAGGCGGGACGCACCGGCCTCGTCTTCCTGGGCGAGTTCGGCCGCGCGCATGGCCTCGCGGGCGAGGTCCGGCTCAAATCCCATACCGAGGACCCGCGCGCGATCGGACGCTACGGGCCGCTCACGAGCGACGCGGGCCGTAGCTACACGCTGACGAGCGTGCGGCAGGCGGCCGGCGACCAGCCCGATCTGCTCGTCGTCCGAGTCGAGGGCGTCACGACACGCGAGGGGGCCGAGGCGCTGAACCGGATCCGGCTTCACGTCCCGCGCGAAAGCCTCGGGGCGCCGGCCGACGAGGACGAGTACTTCCTCTCCGACCTTATCGGCCTCGCTGTCGAGGGGCCGAACGGACCGCTGGGCCACGTGGTCGGCGTGCCGGATTATGGCAGTGGCGAGCTTCTCGAGATCGCGCCGCCGGACGGCGGCCGCTCCTTCCTGCTGCCCTTCACCAAGCGTCATGTGCCGGTGATCGACATCGCCGGCGGCCTGATCCGGGCTGACCCGCCCGAAGGCCTGATCGAGCCGCCGCGGCAGGAGCCCGACCCGTCGCAGCCTCCCGAGGCGGACGCGGAGAACGCGACATGATCACGAGCCTGGATCACATCGTCCTCACCTGCGCGTCGGTCGAGGCGACGGCCCGGTTCTATGCCGAGGCGCTCGGCTTCCGGATCGAGACGCAGGACGGCCGGACCGCGCTCCACTTCGGAAACCACAAGATCAACCTGCATCAGGTCGGCCACGAATTCACGCCTCATGCCCGCGTCCCCGCGCCGGGCACCGGCGATTTCTGCCTGATCTCCGACGAGCCGGTCGAAGCCGCCAAGGCCCGGCTGGAGCAACTCGGCATCAGGATCGAGGAAGGCCCCGTCGCCCGCACGGGCGCCAGGGGCGCTCTCCTGTCGATCTATTTCCGCGATCCGGACGGCAACCTGGTCGAGGTCGCGAACGAGGTCGGCGCGGATCGCCCGACCTAGAGTCAGCCGACGTTATCTCGGCTTCGTGCGCGTCGTCTCGTCCGGACACGGCTTGATCGCGGCCGGTTCGGGACGCTGGGCGGCTGAAGGCGGAGCGAAGATCGCGAGATAGCCGACATCCCCCTTCAGGGTCTGGAAGCCGACCTCCCTGTAACCGACGGCCGCGAGTTCGCAACGAAGCAGTTTCGGCGGGGTGCCATGCCGGGAGGGGATGTCGTCGAGGTCGACGATGCCGACCCGGCCTCCCGGCTTCATCGCGCCCGCGAGCTTGTGCAGCAGGCCGAAAGGCTGGGCGATCTCGTGATACATGTGGACGAGGACGGCGACGTCGACCGAGGCGGGCGGCAGTTTCGGATCGTCGGCTTCGCCGCGGACGACGGTGACATTCGCGACCCGCTCCTTCCCGAGCCGGCGCTCAAGCCCGGCCAGATAGGCGGGGGTGACGTCCTCGGCGAAGACGCGGCCCTCGGGCCCGACCAGCTTCGCGAGGCGGACCGTGTAGAAGCCGCTGCCCGCCCCGATATCGGCGACCTCCATGCCGGGCCCGATCCCCATCAGCCTGGCCACCTGTCCGACCTCGTCGACCTTGTCGCGCTCAGCCTCCGTGGCCCATTGCGGCGAGATGATCTCCGCCACGGGCCGGTCGGGCTTCGGAAAGGCGTCGACAGCCGGCACGTTGCCGGCCTGTGCCAAGGCTAGGGTCGCGGGAGCGGCGGCTAGGAGAGCGGCGAGGGCGAAGCGGATGAGGTTCATGACCCTGCAACGTCTCCGGGCTGCCACGGTGCCGCCTCGCCCGCTGCATTGCCGTACTCGTGAACGGGACGCCGCCGTGCGGTCTGGCCGCCTCAGCCGGCAGGGCCGCTGTCGCTCCGGTCGCGACTTGGCGCGAAACGGGCTAAACTCCTGGCCTGGGGTCGCGCCAGGGACGACGCGGCGGGAGGCAGGAATGTCCGCCGTTTCGGGGGGACTCGGGACCCATCGGGAGACAGGTCGGCGGCGGGTCTGGCTCGAACGCCTGCAGCATCTCGCCGATTGGGGCACGCTTCGCTATCCGCCCAAGATCCGGCGCCGGCTGAAGCTCTTGAACCTCATGGCCGGCCTTGTCGTGGTGTTCTCCGTGCTGTTCGCGGCGACCTACGCGACGCACGATCCCGCCGCTCATGCCGGGGCGATCGCGATCAACCTCGCCCTCGTGGCGGCCGCGGCCGTTGCCTTCGCGGTCCTCGGACCCTCGCACCTGCGAGCTCCTGATCGTCGTGCTGCTGATCGGCTTCGCGCTGCATGTGACGGCCTGGTTCATGGTCCCGAACGGCCTCATCCCGACCGATCCCGACTTCCTCGCCCAGCTCTACGCATCCTCCGCGGTCACGGTCTTTGCCGTCACGGCCGTCGCCGCCAGCTACGCTTTCACGCTGGTCGAGCAGGCGGAGGCCCAGACCGAGGCGATGCTCCGGAATATCCTGCCGGACACCATCGTCGAGCAGTTGCGGCAGCATCCGGGCGAGGCGGTCGCGGCGAGCCACCCCGAGGTGTCGGTCCTGTTCTCGGACATCAAGAGTTTCGTGCCCCTGTCGAGATCGCTGGGAGTGGCCCGCACGGTCGAGATGCTGAACCACCTGATCAGCGGCTTCGATCGGCTGGCCGCCCTCCACGGCGTCGAGAAGATCAAGACGATCGGCGCCACCTCTATGGCGGTCGCGGGCCTGCCCGAACCTGCGGCGGACCACGCCGCCCGCCAGGCCCGGATGGCGCTGGACATGCACGAATGCGCACGCGAGACGGCGGCGCGGTTCGGCGTCACCATCGTGCTTCGGATCGGGATCGCCTCGGGGCCGGTGATGGCGGGCGTGATCGGGACGCGGAAGTTCAGCTACGACGTCTGGGGCGACACCGTGAACCTGGCCTCGCGCCTCGAATCCACCTGCGAGCCGAATGGCATCCACGTGTCCCTCTCGGTCCGTGACCGCCTCGACGGGGCCTTCGCGCTCACCTCGCGCGGAGCGATCGAGATCAAGGGCCTGGGCCAGATCGAAACCTTCACGCTCGTCGGCCCGGCCCCGACGGCCGGAGAGGCAGCCGCTTGAAACCCTGGTCGGCCACGATCCTCACGCTCTACCCGGAGATGTTTCCGGGCCCGCTCGGCGTCTCGCTCGCCGGCGAGGCGCTCCGGCGCGGCGAGTGGCAGCTCGAGGCGCGGAACATTCGGGAGCACGGGATCGGACGGCATCGGGCGGTCGACGACACCCCCGCCGGCGGCGGGCCCGGCATGGTGCTCCGGGCCGACGTCGTCGCGGCCGCGATCGACGTGGCGTCGCCGCCCGGCGATCCCCGCCCCCGTCTCCTCCTCTCCCCGCGCGGCAGGCCTTTGACGCAGGCGCGGGTGCGCGAGCTCGCGGCCGGCCCCGGACTCGTCGCCTTGTGCGGCCGCTTCGAGGGCGTGGACGAGCGGGTCATCGCAGGCCGGGAGCTGGAAGAGGTCTCGGTCGGCGACTACGTCCTGTCCGGCGGGGAGATCGCGGCCATGATCGTCCTCGACGCCGTCGTCCGGCTCCTGCCCGGCGTGATGGGCAAGCAAGGATCCGGGATCGAGGAGAGTTTCGAGGGCGGGCTTCTCGAATATCCGCATTACACCCGCCCGCGGGATTGGGAGGGCCGCCCGATCCCGCCCATCCTCACCTCCGGCAACCATGCCGCCATCGCGACGTGGCGCGACGCGGAAGCCCGGAAGGTCACGGCCGACCGCCGGCCCGATCTCGCTGCATTGCACAACGAGAAGAGTTGACGCTGCCGGGACCGGGGTATTGTCTGGGCCGACATCCCGGCCACAGCCAAGGACCCGATATGCCCGTCATCAACCGCGTCGCCGATCTAGCCGACGAGGTCACCGCGTGGCGGCGGGACATGCACGCCCATCCCGAACTTCTGTTCGAGGTCCACCGGACGGCCGGGCTCGTCGCCGACAAGCTGCGGGCCTTCGGATGCGACGAGGTCGTGACCGGCCTCGGCCGGACCGGCGTGGTCGGCGTGATCCGGGGCCGGCGCGGCGGCGGCGGCAAGGTCGTGGGCCTCAGAGCCGACATGGACGCGCTGCCGATCGAGGAAGCCACGAACGCGCCCTATAAATCGGAGAATCCGGGCCTGATGCATGCCTGCGGCCACGACGGCCACACGGCGATGCTGCTCGGCGCCGCGAAATACCTGGCCGAAACCCGCAATTTCGACGGCACCGCCGTGATGATCTTCCAGCCCGCCGAGGAGGGCGGCGGCGGCGGGCTGGAGATGGTGAAGGACGGCCTGATGGAGCGTTTCGGCGTCCAGGAGGTCTACGGCATGCATAATTGGCCCGGCATGCCGGTCGGCGAATTCGCGATCCGGCCCGGCCCGATCATGGCGGCGGCGGATCGCTTCACGATCACCGTCGAGGGCAAGGGCGGCCACGCCGCCCATCCCGACCAGTGCATCGACACGCTGCTCGCGGCCTCGCAGATCGTGGTCGCGCTGCAATCGATCGTCGCCCGCAACACCGATCCTCTGCATTCCGCCGTGCTGTCTGTCTGCTCCTTCAAGGCCGGCGAGACGTATAACGTCATCTCACAGAATGCGACGCTGCTCGGCACCGTCAGGACCCTCCTGCCCGAGACGCAGGACCTGATCGAGAGCCGGATCACGACCGTGGTCGAATCCACCGCCGCCGCCTACGGGGCGACCGCGACGGTGGATTACCGGCGAGGCTATCCCATCACCTTCAACCATCCCGAACAGACGGATTTCATGGCGGGCGTCGCCCGGGCGGTCGGGGCCGGGGTCACGACCGACATCCCGCCCCAGATGGGGGCGGAGGATTTCTCCTACATGCTGGAGGAGCGGCCGGGCGCCTACATCTTCATCGGCAACGGCGATTCCGCCCTCTGCCACCACCCGGCCTACGATTTCGACGACAGCGCCATCCCGTTCGGCGTCTCCTTCTGGGCGAAGATCATCGAGGACCGCATGCCGGCGGCCTAGCTTCACCTTGCATCCGATCGGCCCGGGCGAGGCTAGGGTCCAGGAGGCAGCTTCGGTGCGGCATGATCGGGTCATGGACGGTTTCGACTACGAGGCGGCGCTCGCCGGTTGCGCACGACGGGAGGCTGCCGCGTTGCGCAGCCTCTACGACCGGGATGCGGGCTTCCTGGCCGGGATCGCGCTTCGCATCGTGAAACGTCCCGAGGTCGCGAGCGACGTCCTGCACGATGCGTTCCTCGACATCTGGCGAGGGGCCTCGACCTACGACCCGTCACGCGGCGCCGCCCGGGCCTGGATCGTCAGCGTGGTCCGGCACCGCGCCTTAAAAGCCGTCCGCCGGAGCGGACGCGAAACAGAATTGGACCCGGCCGTGAGCGAGCAGGTGCCGGACGACACGCCCGACGCCTTCGCTTCGCTCGCCCTGTCGCAGGAAGGTGCCGCCCTCCGGGTCTGCCTCGAACAGCTCGAACCGTCACGGCGCACCGTGATCCTGCTGGCCTATGTGGACGGGCTGTCGCAATCGGAGATCGCCCGGCGTCTCGGCGCGCCGCTCGGGACGATCAAGGCGTGGACGCGCCGGAGCCTCACCTCACTGCGGGAGTGCCTGGCATGATCCCGACCGACCAAGAGGCCCGGGACGTCCTGGCCGCCGAATATGTGCTCGGCCAGTTGGACGAGGCCGAGGCCCGCGAGGTCGAGGCCGCGATGGCGGGCGATCCCGGCCTCGCCCGGCTGGTCCTCGCCTGGGAGAGCCGCCTCCTCCCGGCGCTGGACGCAGCGGTCAGGCCGGCGAGCCTCGACCCGGCTTTGTGGCCCCGCATCGAACGCGCCATGGGCGCGATGTCGGGCCCGGGCAGGCCCCGCCTCGTCGCGACCCCGCGCCGGTTCTGGAACAGCGCCCCGGTCTGGCGCGCCGCGACGGCGCTTGCGACGGCCGCCGCCGTTCTGCTGGCCGTCTTCCCCGTGCGGGAGGGCGCGCCGGCCGAGCCGCAGACGCGCTACTTCGCATTGCTCCAGACCCGCGACGCCGCAGGCGCCGAGACGGGGCCGGGCTGGCTCATCCAGATCGCGGAAGACGGCACGGTGCGGTCGGTACCGCTCGGCCGCACCGATCCTGGGGAAAATCGCTCCCTGCAGCTCTGGACCCTGTGGGACCAGGCGCGCGGGCCCGTCTCGCTCGGCGTGTTGCCGCCCGGTGGCGCCGTCCGCCTCCCCCGCGAAAGCCTGCCGCAGATCGGGGGCGGCCAGCTCTTCGAGATCACGCTCGAACCGCAGGCCGGATCGCCGACGGGTCGCCCGACCGGCCGGATCCTCTTCATCGGCCGCGCCTCGCCGGCCGCCTCGCAGGCGCTCTGAGCGCAGGGGCGGACTATCCCGCGGGCGCGACTTCCCGAGAGATGATGCGCCGGAGTTCCGGGACGCAGGAGCCGCAATTGGTGCCGGCCCGGAGCGCGGCGCCGATCAGCTCCGGCGAGGTCGCGCCGCCCGACACGATCGCGTCCCGGATGGTGTCGAGCCCGACCCCGAAACAGGCGCAGACGAGCGGCCCCATTGAGGCCCCATCTGCCGCGCGGCCCGACAGGCCCTGGCGCGGGCCGGCATCCCCGCCGGTCTCGGCGAACCAGGCTTTCACCCCGTCCCATGACGGCCGGCCCGCGGCCGGACCCACGAACAGCACCGCCTCGAGCTGCCCGTCCCGGAAGGCCGCGCAGCGATAGATGCCCGACGCGGCATCGACGTAATCGGCGATCTCGACGTCGGGAAAGAGGTCCGGCACCCAACCGGCGACGTCGCGCGATGTGCCGTCGGCGGCGAAGAGAGTGCCGATGCCGCCCTCGACCGCGGCGCGTGCCCACCACGTGCCGTCGGGGAGTGCGACTGGCTCGCGCGCGAGGACGAAGCCGCGGAGCGCCATCGCGACCGGCGCGATCGTGGCCGGGGTCGCCTTCACCTCGGGCTGCCCGGAATAGGGGTCGACATGGCCGTGCACGAGCGGCCCGACCCGCGCATCGGACGAGGTCTCGCCGCTCCAGTGGATCGGCACGAAGAGGGATCCCCGTGCCTGGCCGGGATCCAGCTTCACCTCGAGCCGCGCCGAGCCGCTCGTCGTCGAGACGCGGGCAAGTCCACCATCTTCGAGACCGAGACGCGCCGCGTCCTTCGGGTTGATCTCGACGAAGGGGACTGGGCGATGCGAGCCGAGGCGCGGGCTTTTTCCGGTCCGGGTCATCGTATGCCACTGGTCGCGGACCCGGCCGGTATTGAGCCAGAACGGGTAGCTGTCCGAGAGCGCGGCCGCGAGTTTCGGCGGCTCCGGAACGATCAGGTTCGCCCGACCGCTCCCGGTGAAGAACCCGCCCTCCGAGAAGAGCCGCTTCGTGCCGCCTTCGCCGCTCCGCACCGGCCATTGCACCGGGGCGAGACCGGCATAACCCGACTCGGACAGGGCGGCGAGCCCGCCGAGATCGAGGTCCCGCGTGCCGTCGTTCTCGAAGGCGGTCAGGGCCGCGTGCTCCCTGAACACGTCCGCGGCAGAACGGTACGGGAAGGCCTTGCCGTACCCCATGCGGCGGGCGACGTCGCTCACGATCCACCAATCCGGACGGGCCTCGCCGGGGAGCGGCAGGAAGGGCCGCTGGCGCGAGATGCGGCGCTCGGAGTTCGTGACGGTGCCGTCCTTCTCGCCCCAGGCGGCGGCCGGCAGGAGGATGTGGGCGCCGCTCGCGACGGTGTCGTTGCGGGCGACGTTCTCCGAGACGACGAGAAGGTCGAGCTTCGCCAGCGCGGCCCGCACCCGATCCGCCTCCGGCATCGAAACGATCGGGTTCGTGGCCATCACCCAGAGCGCCTTGATGCGCCCGGATTCGATCGCGTCGAACAGGGCGACGGCCTTCAGCCCCTCCTGCTCCGCCATCCGGGGCGCGTCCCAGAAGCGGCGCACACGGTCCACCTCGGGGGCGGAGAAGCCCATATGGGCGGCCAGCATGTTGGCGAGCCCGCCGACCTCGCGCCCGCCCATCGCATTCGGCTGGCCGGTGAGCGAGAAGGGCCCCATTCCGGACCGGCCGATCCTGCCGGTCGCCAAGTGGCAATTGATGATCGCCCCGACCTTGTCGGTCCCCTGGACCGATTGGTTCACGCCCTGCGAGTAGCAGGTGACGACCCGGCGGGTGTCGCGGAACATGTCCCAGAAGGCAGCGACGTCGGCCTCGGCCAAGCCGCTCAGGCGCGCTGCTGTAGCGAGGTCGGGGGCGATCTCCCGGGCACGGGCGAGCGCCTCGTCGAACCCGGAGGTGTGCGCGTCGAGATAGGCGTGGTCTAGCGCCTCCCGCTCCGCGAGATGGACCAGGAGGCCAGCGAAGAGCGCCGTGTCCATGCCGGGCGCTACACCCAGGAACAGGTCGGCCTCGTCCGCGGTCGCCGTGCGGCGCGGGTCGACCACCACGATGCGGGCGCCGCGCCGGTTCCGGTTCTCGACCATGCGGCGGAACAGGACCGGGTGGCACCAGGCGGCGTTCGACCCGACGAGCACCATGAGGTCTGCCTCGTCGAGGTCCTCGTAGCAGCCCGGCACCGTGTCGGACCCGAAGGCGCGCTTGTGCCCCGCGACCGACGACGACATGCAGAGGCGTGAATTCGTGTCGACATGCGGCGAGCCGATGAAGCCTTTCATCAGCTTGTTCGCGACGTAGTAATCCTCGGTCAGGAGCTGGCCCGAGAGGTAGAAGGCGACGGCATCCGGCCCGTGCTCGGCCACCACTTGCTGGAACCCTGAGGCGGTCGCGTCGAGCGCCTCGTCCCATGAGGCGCTCCGTCCCTGGATCACGGGATGGAGCAGCCGTCCGTCGAGCCCGACCGTCTCGCCGAGGGCCGATCCCTTGGAGCAGAGCCGGCCGAGATTGGCCGGATGCTCCGGATCGCCTTCGACCGCGACGCCGCCGAGCCCGTCCGGCCAAGCGAGCACGCCACAGCCGACGCCGCAATAGGGACAGGTGGTGCGGACGGGGGTCACGTGGTTCAACGCCCGCCTCTCCCGGGAGGGAGAGGTCGAGTCGGCGGAGCCGACCGGGTGAGGGGCGTGTCCTTTCCGGAGAGGTCACACCCCTCACCCGGCCGGCCGCTTCCGCGGCCGCTCGACCTCTCCCTCCGGGAGAGGCAGGCCGCGAGAGTTTTCATCAATACACGTCCGCCTGATAGCGGCCGGCCTTCTTGAGGCCCTGCAAGTAAGCGACCGCCTCGTCCGGGCTCTTGCCGCCGTGGCGCTGCGCGACGTCGATCAGGGCCGTCTCGACATCCTTGGCCATGCGTTTCGCGTCGCCGCAGATGTAGAAATGGGCGCCCTCCTGGAGCCAGGACCAGAGGTCCTGCCCGACCTCGCGCATGCGGTCCTGGACGTAGACCTTCTCGTTGCCGTCGCGCGACCAGGCGAGCGTGAGCCGGTTCAGGAACTTGGCCTCCCGCATGGCCGTGAGCTCGTCGCGGTAGAAGAAGTCGTGCGCCTGGCGCTGGTGGCCGAAGAAGAGCCAGTTGCGGCCCGCCGCGCCCGAAGCCTGCCGGTCGCGGAGGAAGGCCCGGAATGGGGCGATCCCGGTGCCCGGCCCGCACATGATGATCGGGGTCGCGGGGTCGGCCGGCAGCGCGAAGCCATGCGCCTTCTGGACGTAGATCTTGAGCGGCGTGCCGGCCTCGATCCGCTCGGCGAAGAAGGTCGAGGCGACGCCGAGCCGCTGGCGCTTGTTGATCGCGTAGCGGACCGTGTCGATCGTGAGCGTCACCCGGCCGGGATCGGCCTTGGGCGAGGACGAGATCGAGTAAAGGCGCGGCTGCAGCGGCTCGAGCGTCTCCAGGAACGCCTCTCCGTCGGGCCGGGCCGAGCCGAACTTGTGCAGCGCGCCGAGGACATCGAGCGCGGCCGCGTCGCCGTCCGGATCCTCGCCGGCCGCAAGCGCGCGCGCCTTCTTGCGGGCCTCGCCGCCGGTGATGTGGGACAGGAGCGTGAAGAGCGCGTCCGGCGCGGCGCCGAGCCCGTAATCGTAGAGGAGATGGTCGCGGAGCGTGCGGCCGTTGATCAGCCGCTCCGGCCGGGCGCCGAGCTGGGCGATGACGGCGTCGACCACGAAAGTGGCGTTGGTCGGGAAGACGCCGAGCGAATCCCCGACCTCGTAGCTGACGCCCGAGGCCGAGAGGTCGATCTCGACATGCCAGGTCTCCTTCTCGGAGCCCTCGCCGTTGAGCCGGGTTCGCGACAGGAACACGGCCGGAACCGGGTTCTCGCGGCAATAGCCGAGCGGGCCAAACGGTTCGAGGACGGCCGTCGCCGGGCTCGCGGCCGCGTCGAGCGCCGCGCCGGTCGGCGCGCCGCCGATCTCGGCCGCGAGGGCCTTCAGGGCGCGGGCCGTGTCCTTGCCGCCCGGCGCGCAGAGGTTCAGCCGCTCCTCCTTGTTCAGGAAGAGGGCGTTCGCGTAATCCGCGCAATTGTAGCCGCATTGCCCGCAATCCTGCTGCGCCATCGCGGCCATGAGGCGGGGCGCGAGCGGACGCTCCTTCGCCATGTTCATGCGGTCCGGCAGCGGCAGTGACGGGTCGTGCCAGGGCGCGGCATCGTTGTCGGCGAGCTCGGGGCCGGGTGCGCCGAGCGCCGTCGCATCCGCGCCGGAGATCGGGGTCGCCCCAAGCGCGTCGGGCGAGAGGAGGGCGGAGAAGTAACCCGAGAGCCAGGAGCGCTGCTCCGGGCTGAAGGGGGCGCTTTCGGGGATCGCCAGGACTGGGGTGGGCACGTGGGCGGTCATGCGACGGCTCCGCGGCACCGGCCCCCTCCACCACCCTTCGGGTGGTCCCCCTCCCCCAAGGGGGGAGGAGACGACGTGGCAGCCACCTGCGTCCCCTCCCCCTGTGGGGGAGGGGGACCATGCTGTCCGGCGAAGCCGGCGGCATGGTGGAGGGGGAGCGCCGCTAGTCGGGACAGTACGCGCACGCGCATCACTCCGCCGCCTCCAGCCGAAGATGCGCGGGCTCGACCTGCACCGCCTCGATCAGCCCCCGCAGCACCTCGATCTCGTAGCGCCGCGTCCAGGCCGCGACGCCCTCCCCGGGACCCGTTCGGTGAGCCAGATAGGCCCGCAGGATGGCCTCCACGCGCTCGGGGCTCTCCTCCGCCGTCACGCCCGTCCAGAGCTCGCGCCCGATCGCCGGATCGTCGGCAAAGCCGCCGCCGACCACGATGTCGAAACCCTCGACCGTGTCGCCATCCTGCCCGACCGGCACCTTGGCGCCGATCAGGCCGACGTCGCCGATGTAATGCTGGGCGCAGGAATTGTGGCAGCCGGTGACGTGGACATTGACCGGCACGTCGAGGTCGAGCCGAGTGTCGACGTGCCCGGCGATCTCCATCGCCCATTCCTTGGTATGGGCGGCCGCGAACTTGCAGCCCGACGCGCCCGTGCAGGCGACGAGTCCGGCCCTGACATTGGTCGCGGAGGTCGACAGACCGAGGGCCGTGACGCGGGCCTCGACCTCGGCCACCCGCGCGTCCGGCACGCCGGAGAAGAGGAAGTTCTGCCAGACGGTGAGCCGGATGTCGCCGTCGCCGCAGTCGCGCGCGATCTCGGCCAGCGCCCGCATCTCGTCGGTGGTCATCTTGCCTACCGGGAGCGCGACGCCGACCCAGTTCAGCCCCGGCTGAACCTGCTTATGCACCCCGAGATGGGCGAAACGGTCGAAGCCGCCGCGGAGCACGAGGTGCTGCGGCTCGACCCGGACGAGCTTGCGACCGAGCTTCTCCTCGACCGCAGCGAGGTATTTGTCGAAGCCCCAGGCATCGAGCACGTATTTCATCCGCGACGTGTTGCGGTTGGTGCGGTCGGCGTTCTCGATGAAGACGCGCAGGATCGCGTCTGCAAGCGCGTTGCATTCGCCGGGCCGGCAGATCACGCCCGTGTCCCGGGCGAGGTCCTTGTGGCCGGAGATGCCGCCGAGGACGAGGCGCATCCAGACGCCCGGCTCGATCGCGGCGCCGTCCGGACCGGTCGCGCCGGGGCGGACCTGCACGGCCTGGAAGCCGATATCGTTCGTCTCTTCCAGCACCGGCAGCACGCCGCCGCCGTCGAAGGCGACGTTGAACTTGCGGGGCAGGCCGAAGAGCGAGCGGTCGTTCAGGATGTGGAATTGCCAGGACCGCGCCAGCGGCCGGGTGTCCAGGATCTCCTGCGTGTCGATCCCGGCCGTCGGCGAGCCGGTGACGTTGCGGATGTTGTCGGCGCCGGCGCCCCGGGCCGTGAGCCCGATATCGATCAGGCCTTCGAGGAGGGGGGCGGCATGCTCCGGCGCGATCTCGCGGATCTGGAGGTTGGCGCGGGTGGTGACGTGGGTGTAGCCGCCGCCATGGGAATCGGCGAGGTCGGCCACGCCGGCGAATTGCCAATGCTTCAGCACCCCGTTCGGGATGCGGAGCCGGCACATGTAGGAGACCTGGTTCGGGGCGACCCAGAACAGGCCGTGGTAGCGCCAGCGGAAATTGTCGTCGGGCTTCGGCACCTGCCCGGCATCCGCCGCGTCCTTCAGCCTGGCATAGGCGTCGAACGGATGCTCGGCCCGTTTCCACTTCTCCTGGTCGTTGAGCTTGCCGCCGTCCTTGACGATGCGGTCCTGCGCCCGGAGGTGGATCGCGTCCGGGCCGGTCGGCTCGGGCGGGCCTTTCGCGGCCGCGGGCTGGCCCGGCATCACTCCGGCATTGCGCATGGCGGAGATGCCGGAGGCGAAGCCCTCGAGATAGCGCTTCTGTTCCGGTGAGAAGTCGGAGGTCGGATCAGGCGGCAAGGCGCTGCTCCGGGAGGGCAGCCGCCGCCGCGCGTTTCGGTGCGGGCGTGGCCCGCCCGAACATCAGGTCGTCCCGGAAGCCGGCGACGGGCTCGCCGGTCCGGATCAGCTCGCGGTACCAGGTGCCCTCGCCGATATCCCCGACCAGGAGCGCGCCGGCGAGGCGGCCGTCGCGGACGAGGAGCTTGCGGTAGATGCCGCCCAGTGGGTCGGACAGGACGATCGGCTCGCCCTCGGCATCGTCGCCGATGTCGCCGGCAGAGAAGACCGGCAGTCCGGACACCTTGAGGCTCGTCGCGACAATGCTGCCCGGATAGGCCGCATCCTCTCCGGCGAGTCGGCGCGCGAGCACGTCCGCCTGTTCGTATCCTGGCTCGACGAGGCCATAGGCCACGCCGCGGTGCTCGGCGCATTCGCCGATCGCGGAGATGCCCGGCATCGACGTCGCGAGGCCGTCGTCGACCTGGATGCCCCGCCCCACCGCGAGGCCGGATTGGCGGGCGAGATCGACCCGCGGCCGCACGCCGACCGCGACCACGACGATGTCGGCCGGCAGCAATGTCCCGTCGACGAGCCGCACGGCCTCGACGCGGCCGTCGCCCTCGATCACGGCGGTATCGGCCTTCAGCATGACCCGGACGCCCATTCGCTCCATCGCGCTCCGGACGAGGCGGGCGGCGCGGGCGTCGAGCTGGCGCTCCATCAGCCGGTCCATGACGTGGAGCAAAGTCGTCTCGACGCCGAGGCGGGCCAGGCCATAGGCCGCCTCGAGCCCGAGCAGCCCGCCGCCGATCACGACCGCTCGCGCTCCCGAGCCCTTAAGCGCCCGCATCGTGTCGACATGGGCGAGATCGCGGAACGCCATCACGCCCGGCAAATCCATCCCGGGTTTCGGCAGCATGATCGGGACGGAGCCCGTCGCGAGGACGAGCCGGTCGTAGCCGATCCGCTCGTCGCCGACGGTGACGGTCCGGTTCGCGGTGTCGATCGCGGTCGCAGGCTGGCCCGTCCGCAGCCGGATGCGCTGGCCGTCATACCAGAGAGCCTCGCGCAGGCGGCAGCCCTCCTCGTCGACATCACCCGCGAGCAGGGCGGAGAGCAGCACGCGGTTATAGGCCGGCGACGGCTCCGCCCCGATCACGGTCACGTCGTAGCGGCCCGGTGCATGGTCGCAGAGCCGCTCGAGGAAGCGCAGCGACACCATGCCGTTGCCCACGACGACGAGGCGCTCGAGGGCGGTCATGACGAGGTCGCTTCGGCAGCGGCGCCATAGGCCTCGCCGATCATGTATCCGGAGACGGTCCGGTAGGCCTGCTCCCAGGATGCTTTCAGCTCGGGTGTCCAGGCCTGCGGTCCTAGCCCCTGCTCCAGCGTCCACAGGAGGGCTGTCCCGACGATCGGGTAATGCTCTGCCTGCACGCCCCAGCCGACATGCTTCTTGGCGAGCGCGCTCGCGGACGGGAGGATGCTGGGCAGGCGGTCGAGCCCGGCCACCACGACGGCGAGCGTCGCCATCAGCTTGCGGCGCTGCTCGGACATGTCGTCCGGGAACATGCTCCGCGTCTCCGGCGCGGTCTCGAACAGGCGACCGTAGAACAGCCCTGCGGCCGTATCCGAGATCGGCTTCACGGCCTCGAACGAGGCCTGGACGCGTGCGATGTCGTCCGGCGACACGGCCGGCCTCTCAAGCGGCCAGCGCGGGCGCGGCATGGCGCGCGTAGAGGAATTCGAGCACGGCCGCGCGGGCGTGGACGTAGGTCGCGTCCTCGACGAGGTCGAGGCGCTTGCGCGGCCGGGAGATCGCGATCGGGAGGATTTCGCCGATCGTGGCCGAGGGGCCGTTCGTCATCATCACGATGCGGTCGGAGAGGAGCACCGCCTCGTCGACGTCGTGGGTGATCATGATCATCGTGTTGCCGAGCCGGGCATGGATCTCGGTCACCTGATCCTGCAGATGCGCGCGGGTCAGGGCATCAAGCGCGCCGAAAGGCTCGTCGAGGAGCAGAACTTTCGGCTCCATGGCGAGCGCGCGGGCGATGCCGACGCGCTGCTTCATGCCGCCCGAGATTTCGGAGGGGCGTTTGTCGGAGGCCTGGAGCATGTTCACGAGGGCGAGGTTCTGGTCGATCCAGTCGCGCCGCTCGGCCTTGGACTTCACGCCCCGGAAGACCTTGTCGACGGCGAGCTTCACGTTCTCCCGCACCGTCAGCCAGGGCAGGAGCGAGTGGTTCTGGAACACGACCGCGCGGTCGGGGCCGGGCGCGTTCACCTCGCGGCCCTCGAGCAGGATGCCGCCGGTCGAGGCGCGGAGCAGCCCGGCCACGATGTTCAGGAGCGTGGACTTGCCGCAGCCCGAATGGCCGATGATCGAGACGTATTCGCCCTTCTCGACCGTGAGATTGACGTCGCGGAGAACCTCGCTCGTGCGTCCGCCGCGCGAGAAGCTGATGCCGACCTGGGAGATGTCGAGATAGGCCATGGCCGTCCTCCTCACTGCGAGCTGGTGCCGCGGGTCACGATGTTCGCGACCATCGCGACGAGGCGGTCGAGCACGAAGCCGATCAGGCCGACATAGATGAGGGCCAGGATGATCTCGGAGATCTTGGACGAATTCCAGGCATCCCAGATGAAGAACCCGATCCCGACGCCGCCGATCAGCATCTCGGCCGCCACGATCGCGAGCCAGGACAGCCCGATGCCGATCCGAAGACCGGTGAAGATGTAGGGCGCGGCCGACGGCACCATGATCTTGTAGAAGAACTCGAAGCCGTTCAGCCGAAGGACGGCCGAGACGTTGCGATAGTCCTGCGGGATGTTGCGGATGCCGACGGCCGTGTTGATGATGATCGGCCAGATCGAGGTGATGAAGATCACGAAGATGGCCGAGGGCTGGCCGTCCCGGAACGCGGCCAGCGCGAGCGGTAGCCAGGCGAGCGGCGGCACGGTCCTGAGCACCTGGAAGATCGGGTCGAGGCCGCGCATCGCCCAGGTCGACTGGCCGACGAGGGTGCCGAGCGCGACACCGACGATCACGGCCAACACGTAGCCGAGGGCGACGCGCTGGAGGCTCGCCGAGACGTGCCAGAACAGGCCCTTGTCCGTGCCGCCGTTGTCGTAGAACGGGTTGACGATCAGGTCCCAGGTTTCCGTCAGCACCCGGGTCGGCGGCGGCAGGCCGGCGCCGGGGCGGCTGCACAGGATCTGCCAGACGATCAGCAGGAGCGCGAGCATCACGAGCGGCGGCACGACCTCCGTCGCGACCGACTTCGCGGCAGCCGCGAACTTCGGGCCGAGCGGCGGCTTGGCGGCCTTGGGCGCCTCGGTATCCGCCGCGAGCCTCGGCAATGCTCCGGATGCGGCCGTGCCCCGGCGCGAGCCCGTGTCGGGCTTCCGGCGGGCCGGTGCGAGCGTGGTCTTGACCGCTGTGCTGCTCATGGATTCGGCTCCGCCGCTCGGGTGAGGGCTCAGGCGATGCGTTTGATGTCGAGCGCGGCGAGGTAGGCGGCCGGGTTGTCCGGATCGAAGACCTTGCCGTCGAAGAAGGTCTCCTTGCCGCGCGACTTCGAGGTCGGGATCGCGGCCTCGGCGACGCCGAGGTCCTTCGCGGCCTCGCGCCACAGATCCTCGCGATTCACCTTGGCGACGAGCGCCTTGATGTCGGTGTCGGGCGCGAACTTGCCCCAGCGGATATCCTCGGTGAGGAACCACATGTCGTGGGACGGGAAGGGATAGGAGGCCTGGTCCGCCCAGTATTTCATGATGAGCGGGCTGTTCTCGACGACGCGCCCGTCGCCGTAATCGATCGTGCCCTTGGTCCGGCCCGCCACGTCGGAAGCCGGGATGTTGATCCACTGGCGCTTGCCCAGGATCGTCGCGAGCTCGTCCCTGTTCTCGGGCTTGTCGGCCCATTGCTGGGCCTCCATCACGGCCATCAGCATGGCCTTGGCGGCGCGCGGGTTCTTGTCGACGAAGGACGAGCGGAGGGCGAAGGCCTTCTCGGGGTGGTCCTTCCAGAGTTCGCCGGTCGTCAGCGCCGTGTAGCCGATCCCCTGCGTCACGAGCTGGGCGTTCCAGGGCTCGCCCACGCAGAAGCAATCCATGGTGCCGACTTTCATATTCGCCACCATCTGGGGCGGCGGAACGACGATCGTCTCGATATCCTTGTCCGGATCGATGCCGCCGGCCGCGAGCCAGTAGCGGATCCAGAGGTCGTGGGTGCCGCCCGGGAAGGTCATGGCCGCCTTCACGGACTTGCCGGCGGCCTTCTTCTTGTCGATCGCCGTCTTGAAGACCTTGGCGTCGAGCCCGACCTTTTGGTCGAGATATTCCTTCGCGACCGAGATGCATTGGCCGTTGGTGTTCAGCCGGGCCAGGATCTGCATCGGCACGCCGACATTGTTCTGCGTCACCCGCCCGGCCGTGATCAGGTACGGCATCGGGGTCAGGATATGGGCGCCGTCGATGCCGTTGCCCTCGCCACCGAGGACGAGGTTGTCGCGCGTCGTGCCCCAGGAGGCCTGTTTCTCGACCGAGACGTCCGGCATGCCGTGCTTGGCGAAGAAGCCCTTTTCCTTGGCCACGAAGAGCGGGGCCGCGTCGGTGAGCGCGATGAAGCCGAGCTTCGCGCCCTTCACCTCCGGCCCGGCACCCTGCGCGAAGGCGCCGCCCGGGAAGCTGGCCTTGATGGCCGATGCGAGGGCGAGCGTCGCGCCGACGCCCTTCAGGGCGCTTCGGCGGCTCGGATCGGCAAGGCGGTCACGCATGCGATGGCT
Source organism: uncultured Enterovirga sp. (assembly GCF_964242715.1). Lineage (NCBI taxonomy): Bacteria > Pseudomonadati > Pseudomonadota > Alphaproteobacteria > Hyphomicrobiales > Methylobacteriaceae > Enterovirga > uncultured Enterovirga sp. The sequence continues at coordinate 25,277 of NZ_CAXTAZ010000043.1, read as the reverse complement.
CCCTGGCCAGCCCCGGCTGGCGAAACGAAGGATCGGGCCAGCCCTGGCTGGCGAACAAAAAACGCCCCCGACCGATGCATCCCGGCGAGGCGCCGACGGGCTCGTCGGCGCTCGAGGAAGCCCGGCCAGCGGCGTTGCTGACGGCCTGAATTCTGCCCGTCGTCGTTGACGGTCAGGGAACTTCAGCAAGGCCCATGCCAGCCGCGGATCCGTGGTAGCGAGGAGCCCACCGCCGCAGCCGAGACCGGCTTGCGCCAACCGAAACGCCGCTTGTTTGTGCACTGCACAAAACGAGGGCAATCTCACTCGGCGGGCGCCACCATCCGGAGCGCGTCCTCGTAGAAGGCGGGATCGTAGACGGCGGCCGCCTCCTCGACCCGCCCGCGCCCGACTTGGTCGGCCGCGACCATTTCGGCAAAGATCCAGCGGGCCTGTTCGGGGGCGGGGCGGTGGGTCGCGCCGCCCAGCGTCAGGTAGTCCGGGTCGATGGCCGTGCTGCCGTCCGGGTCGACGATCAGCCGTCCGTCGAGCGTGCGGCGGATGATGGCGGCCGGCAGGTCGAGATGCTGCGGTTTGGCCAGCAGGAAGGCGAGTTCGCCGCGGTTCGCCGGCTCGGCGCACCAATCGCCGGCGGCTTGGACCGCCCTGACCACGGCTGCGCCGATTGCCGGATCGAGGCGACCCCGTGGCCAGGCGAGCACCTTCTCGGGAGCGCCGGGGGCGATCTCGGTGCCCAAGGCCGCGATGCGGCCGAAGCCGGATTCCACCGCCACGCTGTTCCAGGGGCTCCCGACGCAGAAGCCGTCCACACTCTCCATCCTGAGGGCCTCGACCATGTGGGCCGGCGGAACGACGGTGATCCGGACGTCGGTCTCCGCCACCTCCGGGCCGAGCAGGCGACGGAGCTGATAGGTGTGAGTGGAGAAGGGGTGGACGGTCGCAAGCGTGAGCGGCGGCCGGCCCGCCGCCCCGCGTCCCCGGATCGCGGCCGCGAGCGCCGCCCGGCGCTCCGGATAGGTCGCGGTCGGGCCCGCATCCGTCATCTCCCCCCAGAGCGGGAGCGAGACCGTGAAGGCGTTGCCGTTCAGGTTGAGGGCGAGCGGGGCGACCAGCGTGAGCGGCGCGCCGCGCGGCGCGAGCCCGAGCGAGGTCGCGATCGCGAGCGGCGCCAGCATGTGGGCCGCGTCGACGAAGCCGAGCGCGAGCTTGTCCCGCAACGTCGCCCAGGAGGCCTCGCGCTCGAGCCGGATGCGAAGGCCCTCGTCGGCCGCGAAACCCAGCTCCGCCGCGGCGATCAGGGCGGCCGCGTCTGTCAGCGCGATGAAGCCGATGCGGAGCTCTGTCATCCGAGCAGCTCCGCGCTCGTGATCAGCGCTTGGGCGATCTCCACGAGCTTGCGTTTCTCGTTCATGGCCTTGCGTCGAAGGAGGTTGTAGGCCTCCTCCTCGGACAGGCCTTTCGCCTTCATGATCAGGCCTTTGGCGCGCTCGACCACCTTGCGGGCGGCGAGCTCCGACTTTGCCTCCGACAGCTCGCGTTGCAGCCGCGCGAAGGCGTTGAAGCGGAGCACGGCGACGTCGATGATCGACTTCACTCGCTCGCTCTTGAGGCCGTCGACCACATAGGCCGAGATCCCGGCATCGACCGCGGCCTGCATCATGGCCGCGTCGGACTGGTCGACGAACATCGCGACCGGGCGTTCCACGAGGCGGGAGACCTGGAACAGCTGTTCCAAAACGTCGCGGCTGGGGCTTTCGAGGTCGATCACGACGACGTCGGGGTTGGCCTCCGCCAGCCGCCGGAGGAGGTCGGCCGTGTCCGGGATGATCACGACCCGCTCGATCCCGGCCTGTCGCAAACCCTCCTCGACGATCGCCGCCCGGGCCCGGCTCAGATCGATCACGGCGACGGTGAGATCGGATTTGGGCGACGTCCCATCGTCGCTGTCGCGCGCCCCCGGAGCCGGACCGATCATGGCCTTCCGGCAGCAAGCCGTATGCCACGGGACCTCCAGGCACGGTGCCGGTCACAACCGGGACGGGCCGCCGGGCCGGGATGTCACACGGGCGGTATGATTTGGACCCAAGGTCAAACCAGGATAGACAGGGCCGCCCGCCATGCCCGGTGAGCGACATCCCGGGCCGAGCGACGGTGGCTCTCCCACGCCTCGATCGCCTTCTTGGAGAACGCCGTGCAACGAATCCGGTCCCGTCTCTTCGATGCCTTTCTGGTCGTCTGGACGGCCATGTTCGCACCCGTCCTCGGGATCTTCCTGATCCTCGGACGTCCGGTGGCCCCGATCCGGGCCACGACGCGGGTCTGGTCGAAGGGCATCCTGGCCGCGTTGCGCTGGACCGTCGGCCTGACCCACGTGGAGCAGGGGCGCCAGAACATCCCGACCGGCCCCTGCCTGATCGTCGCGAATCACCAATCTCCCTGGGAGACGATCGCCTTCCTGACCCTCGTGCCGAATGTCGCGATCGTGGCGAAACGGGAACTCGTTTCCATCCCGGTCATGGGATGGTTCCTGGAACACTCGCCCATGATCCTGATCGAGCGCGAACGCGGCGGCCAGGCGATCCGGCATATGCTGGCGGAGGCCCGGAAGGCCGTGGCCGAGGGCCGGCCGATCCTCATCTTCCCGGAAGGCGGGCGCAAGAGCGCCACCGCCGAGGTCGAGTTCAAGCGCGGCGTGGAACTGCTCTACCTCCAGCTCGGCATCGAGGTCTTGCCCGTGGCGCTCGATTCGGGCCTGTTCTGGAGCGCCGACCACCCCTTCAAGCGAAGGGGCGCGATCACCGTCTCCTACCTGCCGCCGATCCAGCCGGGCCTCTCCGGCACGGAATTCGTCCGCCGTGCCCAGCGCGCCGTGCAGGACGCGCTCTCGTCCCGGGTCGGCTCGCCCGTCCCGGCCTGAGGGCGGGCGCCCTGTCCCTCAGCTGAACCCTTCGAGGATGCCGCCCTCGACCCGAAGCGCGGCGCCGGTCGTCGCCGAGGCCTGCGGCGAACAGGCGTAGACGATCATGTTTGCGACCTCCTCGGGCGAGGCCAGGCGGCCGATGATCGAGTTCGAGCGATGCGCCTTCACGAAGGCCGCGCCCGCCTCCTCGACCGAGGTGCCGGCCTCCTTGGCGGCGCTCTCCAGCATGGCAGACACGCCCGGCGTCAGGGTCGGCCCGGGCAGGACCGCGTTGACCGTGACGTCCTTTCCGGCCCCGAGCTTCGCCAGCCCGCGGGACACGGACAGCATGGCGGTCTTGGTGAAGCCGTAATGGATCATGTCGGCCGGGATGTTCACGCCCGATTCCGAGGACACGAAGACGATCCGGCCCCAGCCCCGCTGCAGCATGCCGGGCATTAGGGCGCGGGACAGCCGCACGCCCGACATGACGTTGACCTGGAAGAAGCGCTCCCATTCGGCGTCGTCGATCTCGAAGAAGGGCTGCGGGCCGTAGACGCCGGTGTTGTTCACCAGGATGTCGGCCTCCGGTGCCTGGCGAACGAGCTCGGCGCAGCCCTCCGGCGACCCGACATCGGCCGCGACCCCTATCACGTCGGCGCCGGAGGCTTGCTCGCGAAGGGTCGCGACCGCTCGCTCGACGCCGTCGGGCTTGCGGCCGTTGACGACCACGCGCGCGCCGGCGGCGGCGAGGCCGGCGGCACTGGCGAAGCCGATCCCTTCCGTCGAACCGGTGACGACAGCCGTTCGTCCGCTCAGGTCGATCCGCATCAGAGTCCTCGTGCTGTGTTGGCCTGTCAGCGCCCGAGAGCGGCGGAGGTTCCGGTCAGCGCTGGTTGAAGCGGATCGGGATCGAGAAGGAGAGCGAGCCGTCATAGCCGGCCGGGGGCGGCGGAACCGAGCCGCGAAACACCGCCATCGCGGCGGCGTCGAGCGTCGGGTTGCCGGAGGACCGGACGAGGCTCGCCGAGACGATGCCGCCCGACCGGCTGACCAGGAAGCTCACGCCGGCCGAGCCGGTGCTGACCGATCCGGGGGGATACCGGAGCCGGCCCTGAAGATAGGCCACGAGTTGGCTCCGCCACGCGGCGGAACTGGCGGCAGAGGCGCCGCTCGAAGCGGACAGGGTGGCGTTCGAGGCCGAGCCGGAGGCCAGGCTGGCCGGGCGGCGCTCGACCTGCCGCGCGCCCCGGGTCTCGGCCTGGACCGGCCGCGCGGATGTCCGCTCCGCAGCCTTTCGGTCGGGTCGCCTGGCGGCCGTCTTCGCCGCGGGCGGCGCGAGGTTCAGGGGCAGCGCCACCGCCGGGTTCGGCGGCACGACAGTGGGTGGCGGGACGGCGGGCTGCGGCACGACGGCGTCGGGCAGCTCGGGTGCGGGTTCCACCGTCATCTCGCGCGCGAGCGGCTCCGGCGGGGGGATGTTGGCCTCGGGGACGTCCGGCACCTCCTCCACCACGGGATCCGGCGCAGCGCTCGTGGGCACGAACTCGCTTGCCCGGCTCGACTGGGATGGGGCCGACGAGGGCGGCGCCATGTCGATCTCGACTGCGGGAAGCGGATCGCCCGCGACCGGAGAGGCCGGCGACCGGGCCAGGAGGTGCAGGCCCAGGGCCAGGTGGGCGGCCAGCGCCAGGGCGAGCGATGCGGCCCACAGGACCGCCTCCCGCCGGCCATCGTCCGGCTCGGGCCGCAGCGCGAGGGCGCTCAACGGGCGGGCGCTCCGTCGAGGCCGACGAGGGCGATCTTGAGATAGCCGGCGTCGCGAAGCGCGTTCATCACCTCCATGAGGTCGCCGTAGCTCACGGCCTTGTCGGCCCGCAGGAAGACACGCTGCTCGCGGTCGCCGCCGGTGACCCCGTCGAGGCCGGCCCGGAGGCCGTCGCGGGGCACGACCGCCTCGCCGAGATTGAGGCTGAGATCCTGTTTGACGGTGAGGAAGAGCGGCTTGTCGGGGCGCGGCTGAGCCTGCGCGGTCGTGCTCGGCAGGTCCACCGGGACGTCCACCGTCGCGAGCGGGGCCGCCACCATGAAGATGATGAGGAGAACCAGCATCACGTCGATGAAGGGCGTCACGTTGATCTCGTGATTCACCTCGAGATCGTCGCCGCCGCCACCGCCACGTCCGTTGAGCTTGGCCGCCATCGGGCTATTCCGCTGCCGCTCGCAACTGCGGATGGCGCGAGCGGTCGAGGTCGCGGCTCACATGCCGCATGATCTCGGCCGAGGCGTCGCCGAGCAGGAGGCGGTAACCGGCAATCCAGCGCGCGAAGACGTTGTAGATCACGACCGCCGGGATCGCGGCGACGAGTCCGATCGCGGTGGCGAGCAAGGCCTCGGCGATGCCCGGGGCCACGATCGCGAGATTCGTGGTCTGCGCCCGGGAAATGCCGATGAAGGCGTTCATGATGCCCCACACGGTGCCGAACAGGCCGACGAAGGGCGCGGTCGCCCCGATTGTGGCCAGGATGCCGGTGCCGCGCGTCATCCGGCGGGCCGCCGCCGCCTCGATCCGGTCGAGCCGCGACACGACCCGCTCCTTCAATCCGTCGGCCGGGAGCCCATCGGAGAGCTCGGCTTCCTGGAGGGCGCCGTCGACGAGGCGGGCAATCGCGGAGCGCGAGGCCCGCGCGGCCAGGGCAGCCTCACTGAGCGATCGCGCGGCCGCGATCCGGCCGAGGAGGGCCCGTCCCGATCTGATCGCCGCGAGGAGTTCGAGCGATTTCGCGACCCACACCGTCCAGGTGATGACGGAAGCGAGCGCGAGCCCGACCATCACGGCCTTCACGACGATGTCGGCGCCCATGAACATGCCCCAGGGGGACAGGTTCTGCGGCAGGGTGCCGAGCGCGGCGCCCGCGGGCAGGGTCTCGGCCGCGAGCGGGCCCGGCATCAGGAGCGACGAGAGAGTGGCGAGGGCGACGCGCGGCACAGGCGATCCGATCCGGACGATTGCGGAGGCCAGGTCGGCTGAGCGTGGGTTCCGGGCCGAGAACCCCCGGTTGGAACCGCTCCAAGTTCAGCCGGCGCGCCCTTCGCCGGATACGGGCGTTTCCCGGCCGACGCAAGGCATTGGCCGGAGCCTCGCTCCCGGCCGAGGACCATGCGGGCCCCTTCCGCCTCGCTGATTGACGCTGGCCGGGCGCCCCGGTCTAATCCTTGCAGGGCCATGGCGGCCGAACGTGCCGCCGGCCGAACCCTGTGGACCTGCTCATGACGCGTATCTGGATCCGGGCCCTGTCCGTCGCCGCTCTCCTGGCGGCCTCCGGACCGGGCGTCGCCCAAACGGCTGCGACAACGACCCCGAAGCGGGGCGGGGTGCTCCAGGTCGTGGTCACGCCCGAGCCGCCGATGCTGATGCAGGGCCTGAACCAGAACGGCCCGACCAACATGATCGCGGGCAACATCTACGAGTCGCTGCTGCGCTACGACGAGAAGCTGCAGCCGATGCCCTCGCTCGCCAAGAGCTGGGAAATTTCCGCCGATCAGACGGTCTACTCCTTCAAGCTCCAGGAGGGCGTGACCTGGCACGACGGCAAGCCCTTCACGGCGGATGACGTCGTCTTCACGCTCGACAAGTTCCTGCGCGACGTCCACCCGCGCTGGCGCCCGATCGTCAACGCCCAGGTGAAGGCGATCGAGAAGGTCGACGACCTGACGGTCCGGGTGACGCTGAAACAGCCCTTCGGGCCCTTCCTCCTGTCGCAGGAGGTGGCCTCGGCGCCCATGATCCCGAAGCATCTCTACGAGGGCACGGACTACCGGGCCAACCCGAACAACAACACGCCGATCGGCACCGGGCCGATGAAATTCGCCGAGTGGAAAAGGGGCAGCTACGTCAAGCTCGCCCGGAACGAGACCTATTGGGACAAGGGCAAGCCCTATCTCGACGAGATCTACTTCCAGTTCATCCCGGACGCCGCCGCCCGCGCGACCGCCTACGAGACCGGCAAGGTCGACGTCCTGACCGGTGGCGCCGTCGAGATCTTCGACGTCGCGCGCCTCGCCAAGCTGCCGAATACCTGCGTGACCACCAAGGGCTGGGAGATGTTCGCTCCCCATGCCTGGATCACCCCGAACACCAAGAACGGCATCCTGGGCAACAAGCAGTTCCGCCAAGCCATGATGTACGCGATCGACCGCGATTTCGGCCGCGAGGTCGTCTGGTCGGGCTATGGCAAGATCCCGACGGGCCCGATCTCCTCGAAGACGAAATTCTACTCCGATCAGGGCGTTCCCAAATACACCTATGACCCGAAGAAGGCGAAGGAACTCGTTGCCGCCTCGGGCTACAAGGGCGAGGTGATCAAGTTCCTGGGCCTGCCCTATGGCGAGACCTGGACGCGTTGGGCCGAGGCCATCAAGCAGAATTTCGAGGAGGTCGGGATCAAGATGGAGATCGTCTCGACCGACGTGCCCGGCTGGGTGCAGCGGACCTCGAATTTCGACTTCGACCTGACCTTCAACTTCCTCTACCAGCTCGGCGATCCGGCGACCGGCGTCGCGCGGTCCTACGTGTCGAGCAACATCGTCAAGGGAAATCCCTTCGGGAATGTCGGCAGCTATTCCAACCCCGAGGCCGACCGCCTCTTCGCCGAGGCCGCGATCGCGCCGGCCGAAAAGCGCCAGGAACTCTACACGAAGGTGCAGCAGATCCTGGCCGACGAGCTGCCCGTGCTCTGGCTCCTCGAGCTCGAATTCCCGACCATCTCGCGCTGCAACGTGAAGGACCTCGTCGGGACGGCCATCGGCATCAACGACGCGGCGAAGACCGTCTGGAAGCAGTGAGGCGCTGCGCAGCACCTGACCGTCATGGCCGGGCTTGTCCCGGCCACCCCGATCGGACCGCACGATCGTGAGGACCTTCTGGCTCTACATCCTGGCGAGCCGCCCCGGAGGAGCCTTGTATATCGGCGTGACGAACAACCTGTCTCTTAGGGTCTGGCAGCACAGGCAAAGGCGAGGCGGCCTGCATACCAAGCGCTATCGGATCGACATCCTAGTCTATTATGAAAGCTATGAGGACGTTCGTGCCGCGATCCAGCGTGAGCGCAATATGAAGCATTGGCCGCGCGCGTGGAAATGCAATCTGATCCGGGATTTCAATCCGACATGGCGTGATCTGTACGACGGTCTTGCCGGAGAGTGCGGTGCGTCGGAGATCGGGGTGGCCGGGACAAGCCCGGCCATGACGCGGGAAGGTGCGGCATGACCTTCCTCCTCTCCCGGATCGCAAAAGGCATCGTCGTCCTGTTCGCGATCGCGATCCTGAACTTCTTCCTGATCCGGGCGGCGCCCGGGGATCCGGCCATGGTCATGGCCGGGGAGGCCGGGGCGGCGGACCAGGCGTTTCTCGACCAGCTCCGTGCCCGTTTCGGGCTCGACCGGCCGGTTCACGAGCAGCTCTTCATCTACCTGAAGGGGATCGCGACGCTCGATCTCGGGTTCAGCTACCGTCAGAACCGGTCGGTTGCCTCCCTGATCGGCGAACGGCTGCCGGCGACATTGCTTCTCACGGGGACCGCCTTCGTGATCTCGCTCGCCCTCGGCATCCTGCTCGGCGCGCTCGCGGCGGCGCGGGCGGGCCGCTGGTCCGACACCGCGATCACGACGGGTGCGCTCCTCTTCTACGCGACGCCGCTCTTCTGGATCGCGCTGATGAGCCAGATCGTGTTCTCCCTGAAACTCGGGCTCGTGCCGAATGTCGGCTACGAGACGATCGGGGCCGGCTATACCGGCCTCGCGCGGGCGCTCGACATCGGCCACCACCTGATCCTTCCGGCGCTCACCCTCGGCCTCTTCTTCATGGCGCTCTATGCCCGGATGATGCGGGCCTCGATGCTGGAGACGGCGGGGGCCGATTACGTCCGGACGGCGCGGGCCAAGGGTGTCGCCCCGGCCGCCGTGACGCGCCGGCACGTCGCCCGCAACGCCATCCTGCCGGTCGTGACGCTGGCCGGGCTTCAGGCCGGCCAGATCGTCGGCGGCGCGGTCCTGACCGAGACGGTCTTCGCCTGGCCCGGCATTGGCCGGCTGATGTTCGAGGCGCTCGCCCAGCGCGACTACCAACTGCTGCTCGGCGTCTTCTTCGTGTCCTCCGCAATGGTGGTCGCCTTCAATCTCGCGACCGACCTCGTCTACCGGATGGTGGATCCCCGGATCGAGGTGGGGGCGTGAGGCTGGTGGCGGGTCAGCCTCTCCCGGAGGGAGAGG
>NZ_CAXTAZ010000043.1:0-16008 GCF_964242715.1 uncultured Enterovirga sp. | reverse complement strand
GGGAGAGGCATGCGGCCGGCGCCATGACCTTCCTCCGCCGCTTCGCCCGGCACCGGGGCGCCTTGATCGGGCTCGTGATCCTCCTCCTCATCGTCGCGATCGCGATCGCGGCGCCGCTCCTGTTCCCGCAATCGCCCTGGCGCATGGTGGGCCGGCCCTTCCTCGCGCCCTATGCGCTGGAGCGCTTCCCGCTCGGCACCGACGCGCTCGGCCGCGACGTCGCCTCGGGCCTCATGCACGGCGCCCGCGTGTCCCTGATGATCGGCCTCGTCTCGACCAGCGTGGCGCTCCTGATCGGCGTGCCGCTCGGTGCGCTGGCTGGCTATGCGGGCGGCATCGTCGACGATCTCGCCATGCGGTTCACCGAGCTGTTCCAGACGATCCCGTCCTTCGCGCTCGCGATCGTGCTGGTCGCGATCCTGCAGCCCTCGATCACCTCGATCGTGATCGCGATCGCGCTCGTCTCCTGGCCGCCGGTGACGCGGCTCGTGCGGGGCGAGGTGCTGTCGCTGCGCTCGCGCGACTATGTCCAGGCCGCGATCACGCTCGGCCAGCGCACGCCGCGGATCATCTTCGGGGTGGTGCTGCCGAACACGATCGCGCCGATCATCGTCATGGCCTCGCTGATGATCGCCTCCGCGATCCTGCTCGAATCGGCGCTCTCCTTCCTCGGGCTCGGCGATCCGAACCTGATGACCTGGGGCTATATGGTCGGGGCCGGCCGCACCCGGCTGATCGAGGCCTGGTGGATCTCGTTTTTCCCCGGCCTTGCCATCTTCCTCACGGTGCTGGCCCTGAACCTCGTCGGGGAGGGGCTCTCCGACGCGCTCAACCCGCGGCTCGGCCGCGAAAGGTAACGATGGCGACGCTCGAGATCGACAATCTCTCCCTCTCCCTGCCGGGATCGGGCGACCGCAAGCACGCCGTGGAAGGGCTCTCGCTCCAGGTCGAGAGCGGCGAGACGCTCTGCGTCGTCGGCGAGTCGGGCTCCGGCAAGTCGATGACCGCGCTCGCCGTGATGGGTCTCCTGCCGCGCTCGGTGCGGGCGACCTCCGGGACGATCCGGCTCAACGGGCGCGACCTCCTGGCGCTCTCCGAGCGCGAGATGCGGGACGTCCGCGGCCGGGAGGTCTCGATGATCTTCCAGGAGCCGATGACCTCGCTGAACCCGGTGATGCGGGTCTCCGACCAGATTGTCGAGACGTTCGAAGCGCATGGCGCCCTCGACTCGAAGGGCCGCCGTGAGCGCACGCTCGAACTCATCGCCGAGGTCGGCCTGCCGGACCCGGCGGCGATCGCCCGCGCCTATCCGCACGAATTGTCCGGCGGCCAGCGCCAGCGCGTGATGATCGCGATGGCGCTCGCCATGGAGCCGAAGCTGATCATCGCCGACGAGCCGACGACGGCGCTCGACGTCACCACCCAGGCCCAGATCCTGCGCCTCCTCGACGCGCTCCGGAAGAAGCACGGCACCGCTGTCCTGTTCATCACCCATGATTTCGGGGTCGTGTCCGAGATCGCCGACCGGGTCGCCGTCCTGCAGCATGGCATTTGCGTCGAGGCGGGCACCGCCCAGGACGTGCTCCATCACCCGCAGCACGATTACACGAAGCGGCTGCTCGCGGCCGTGCCCTCGCTCGAGCCGCCGCCGCCGAAGGACCTCGGCGGGGCGGCGCGCGCCTTCGACGTGCAGGGCCTGTCGAAGACCTACCGGGGCCGCGGGCTGTTCCGGCGCGGGCGTGAGGTGCGGGCGGCGGAGGACGTCTCCTTCTCGATCCAGCGCGGCGAAACCCTCGGCCTCGTCGGCGAATCCGGCTCCGGCAAGTCGACGGTCGGCCGCTGCGTCATGCGGCTGACCGAGCCCGACACCGGCACGATCCAGGTCGGCGATGTCTCGATCGGCGGGCTGTCCCAGCGCCAGCTCCGGCCGCTGCGCCGACGCATCCAAATGGTGTTCCAGGACCCGTTCGCCTCGCTGAACCCGCGCCGCACGGTAGGGCGGATCATCGCAGAAGGCCCGATCGCACAGGGCGTGCCCAAGGCCGAGGCGATGGCCAAGGCCCGCAACCTTCTCGACCTCGTCGGCCTCCGGGCCGAGGTCGCCGGCCGCTACCCGCACGAATTCTCAGGCGGGCAGCGCCAGCGCATCGGCATCGCCCGGGCGCTCGCGCTCGAACCCGAGGTCCTGGTCGCGGACGAGCCGGTCTCGGCGCTCGACGTCTCCGTCCAGGCCCAGATCCTGGCGCTGATGCAGGACCTGCAGAAGCGGCTCGGCCTCGCCATCCTGTTCGTGACCCACGATCTGCGCGTCGCGGCCCAGATGTGCGACCGCATCGCCGTGATGCAGAAGGGCAAGATCGTCGAATTGCAGCCAACCGCCGAACTCTTCCGCGATCCGCAGCACGCCTACACGAAGGCGCTCCTCGCCTCGGTGCCGGGTGGGCGGGCGGTTGGGAGCAAGATCGTGGCCGGGTAAGATCGTCATTGCGAGCGTAGCGAAGTAACCCAGGGGGCGTGCGCCGGCCCTGGGTCGCTTCGTCGCTCACGCTGCTGGCAATGACGGTAGGGCATCAGGCGATTCCAAGCCGAGCGACCACCCTCACACCACCTCGAACGCGCTCTCCCGCCAGCGCTGGCTCGCTTTCGCGAGCGGCCGCACCCAGAGCTTCTCGTCGCGCCCGTCGATCGCGGTCTCCTCGCGCGGCAGGTCGGGCTCGATCGCGGCCGCCTCGAACACGGCCTCGGAGATGACGACCTCGACCCCGAAGCGCTTGGTCAGGCCCTGGAGACGAGAGGCGACGTTGACGGGGTCGCCGATGGCCGTGAACACGGCGCGGCCGTTCTCGCGGTCGCCGATCTCGCCCAGCACCGCGATGCCGGCATGGAGGCCGATGCCGAAGCGGATCGGCTCCTCGAGATTGGAGCCGAGCGTCCGGTTCAGCGTGTCGACATTCGCGGCGATGAGATGCAGGGCCTCCAGCCCTTGCCGGGCCGCCTCGGCCGGGCTGCTCTTGAGCCCGAACAGCGCCATCAGGCCGTCCCCTAAAAACTGGTTCGGGACGCCGCCGCTCGCGACGACCGCGCGTCCGACCGCTTCCAGAAAGCGGTTGATCAGGAAGACCGTGTCGTAGGGCAGCCGGCGCTCGGCGAGCCGGGTCGAGCCCCGCATGTCGATGAACATCGCCACGATGAAGCGCTCCTCGCCGAAGGCGCTGGCGTCGAGTTCGCGCATCTTGTCGAGCGTGATGCCGGCGGCGAGCAGCGGGGCCACCATGACGTCGCCATCCGGCCGGAACTGGCAGGCGAGCCGGACGCCGCTCGTCGCCCCGATCCGGTCGAGCACCGCTTGCTCGGCCGCGCCCGGACGGGAGAGTTCGCCTGTCGCGCCGATCACCCGGACGCGGCATGTCGAGCAGCGCCCGCGGCCGCCGCACACGCTCGCATGCGGGATGCGGTGGAGGCGGCTCGCCTCCAGCACGGAGGTGCCGCTCGGGACTCGGGCGAGCTTGCCGTTCGGATAGGTGAAGGAAAGGAGGCCCCGACGCCGCTCGCGGGCGCGCCGGATGCCCCGGGCCAGGAGCGTGAGGCCGACGAGGATGACGTAGCCCGCCGTGATCGCGCTTCGGATCCCGGCGAGTTCCGCGTTCTCCGCCGGCGTGCCGAGGCTCTCCGGACCGAGATGGGCAATGCGCCAGGCCGGATCGGCATAGAGTTCGAGGAAGTCGCGTCCGCCTTGTACGTAGCCCAGGAGCGCCAGGACCGGCACCAGCATTGCGATGCAGAGGAGGGGGGCGGAGATGCGGGGGAAGAACGGCTTCAGCCGGAGCCAGAGATAGATGCCGAGCGCGCCATGCGCCCAGACCACCACCAGCGTCACGGCCTGCAGGATGCCGAAGGACGGCGCATCGACGAAATACTTGTAGAGCTGCTGGGCATAGCCCTTCGACACATTGTGCAGCTCGAAGGCGAAGCGGGTGGCGACGATGTGCTGGACGAGGAGGAGCGGGATCAGGAGCCCGAAGCCGAGCTGCAGCGCCTCCGCCAGCCGGTAGCGGAACGGTCGGCGGCTGTAGAGCGCCCAGAGGCCGAGCGCGAGGTGGATCGTGAAGGCGCCGTAGAGGAGCGTCTTGCCGTAAATGTTCCACCAGGCCCAGCCGGCCCAGCCCAGCCCCCATTCCATCGCCGCGACGGAGATGTTGCCGAGGCTGTGATTGACGAGATGGGTGACGACATAGGCGAGGAGCACGAGCCCGGTCGCGAGCCGGGTCCCCCGCAGGCTGATCCGCATCAGATGGCGGGCGCGGTCGCGACGGTCGGGGATCGCCGGATGGGGCGCCAAGCTCATGGCTGCGAGGTACACGCAAGGGCGTTCATTGTCATCGCAGGCGGGCCTTGTCGGCCGAGGCCGCGCGAACCGGCGCCACCTCACGCCGAAAGAACGACTTTGCCCGAGGGCCTCGGCATATCACTTGCTTCGCGGTGGGCGGTCCCTCTGTCGCGAGCTGTTCATGAGCGCCGTCCACGCCACCTCGATCCCCTCCGCCACGACGAATACCCGCTGGGTTCAGCTCGGACTGGCGCTCGTCGTCATGATGGCGATCTCAAGTCCGCAATATGTGTGGACGCTGTTCACCAAGCCGTTCGGCGAGACGACGGGAGCGTCGCTTCCCGCGCTCCAGATCACCTTCACGCTCGTGATCGTGCTGCAGACCTTCTTCTCGCCCGTCCAGGGCTACCTGATCGAGCGGTTCAGCGCGAAGCTGATGATCGCGCTCGGGGCGGCTCTGTCCGGCCTCGGCTGGGTGCTGTCGGCCTATGCCACGAGCCTGTTCACCCTCTACATGACCTACGGCCTCTTCTGCGGCATCGGCACCGGCATCGTCTATGTCGGCATCATCGGCCTGATGGTGAAGTGGTTTCCGGATCGGCGCGGCTTCGCGGTCGGCCTCGTCGCGGCCGGCTACGGCATGGGCGCGATGCTCACGAGCTTCCCCATCACCTCGATGCTGGAAAGCTCGGGCTACCAGCGCACGCTGATCACCTTCGGGATCATTCTCGGGGCGGTTGGCTTCCTGGCGGCGCTCGGCCTCAGGGCGCCGCTCGCGGGCGAGGCGCCGGAGCGCTCGAGCCTGCTGCCCGTCGCGGGCCGCGACACGAAGCCGGCCGACATGCTGCGCCAGCCGATCTTCTGGCTCATGTTCGCGATGATGACCATGATGTCGACGGGCGGCCTCATGGTGGTGTCGAATTTCGCCAATTTCGCCCGCGACTTCGGCGTTGCCAACGCGCTGGTCTTCGGCCTCGCCGCTCTGCCGCTCGCGCTCACCTTCGACCGCATCATGAACGGCTTCACGCGGCCCTTCTTCGGCTGGGTTTCGGACAATATCGGGCGCGAGAACACGATGACGATCGCCTTCATCCTGGAAGGCATCGCGATCGGGCTCCTGATCTATTTCCGCGAGAACCCGTTCATGTTCGTGTTCCTGTCGGGACTCGTCTTCTTCGGCTGGGGCGAGATCTTCTCGCTCTTCCCGTCGACGCTGACCGACACCTTCGGGACGGAGCACGCGACCACCAATTACGGGTTCCTCTACATCGCCCAGGGAATCGGCTCGATCCTGGGTGGGCCGGTCGCGGCCTTGCTCCGCGAGGTGACCGGCAGCTGGCTGCCGGTCTTCGGCATCGTCATCGTGCTCGATATCCTGACCGGGCTGCTCGCCTATTTCGTCCTCAAGCCGAGCCGGGCGAAGCTGCTCGCCCGCACGGCCTGATCCGGCCGGAGGTGGCGGCTCGCGCCGTCACCTCATTTTCCGAGATGCTTGTCGAAGAAGGTCGCGCTCTCGCCGAAGACCTCGCGGGTTCGGGCGCGGTGTCGTCCCGGATGTGGTGGGCGTGTGACTGGCCTTCATAGACCTGGAGCACCGCCCCGACGCCCGCCTGGCGTAGCTTGCGGTCCACCCGGAGGCGCCTGGGCGAAGGCGGCCGAGGCCGCGAGCGAAGCGCCGAGGGCCAAGCGAGCGCGGCTTGCGTGCCGATCCTCATCATCATCTGTCGTCCTCCCTTGTGTTTGCACGCGTTGGCCCGAAAGCCAGGCGCCCGCGCAAGCGCGAACAGGCGGAGGCCACGCCGACCCCGTCCGGCTGCGCCCGAGCTCTGCACGCCGCGCTCTGGCCGGGGATCGTCGGCTTGGCTAAGGCGATGGGACTCTGACAGGATACGCGATGACCCATCCCCTCCTCGCCGATCTCGAACCGCTTCGCGCCGATCTCACGGCCATCCGGCAGGACATCCACGCTCATCCCGAGATGGGTTTCGAGGAGCGGCGCACGGCGGCGCTCGTGGCTGAGCGGCTGCGCCGGTTCGGGCTCTCCGTCGAGGAGGGAATCGGCGGCACCGGGGTCGTGGCGACCCTGAAAGGCCGGCGGCCGGGCAACCGGGCCATCGCGCTCAGGGCCGACATGGACGCGCTCCAGATCCACGAGCAGACCGGGGTCGCCTACGCCTCCCAGACGCCCGGCACCATGCATGCCTGCGGCCATGACGGCCACACGACCATGCTGCTCGGGGCAGCGGAATTCCTGTCCCGGCAACCCGATTTCGCGGGCGACGTCCATTTCGTCTTCCAGCCGGCCGAGGAAGGCCGCGGCGGCGCGGCCCGCATGATCGAGGACGGGCTGTTCGACCGTTTCCCCTGCGACGCCGTCTACGGCATGCACAACGCGCCCGGGCTGCCGGTCGGGCGTTTTCGGCTGCGCTCGGGCGCCATGATGGCGGCGGTCGATTTCTTCACCGTCACCTTCCGGGGCACGGGCGGCCATGGCGGCTCGACACCCCATCTCGCGACCGACGTCACCATCGCCCAGGCGCATTTCTGCCTCGCGTTGCAGAACGTGATCGGCCGCAATATCGCGGCCGTCGAGACCGCCGTGATCTCGATCGGCTCGATCCAGGGCGGCTCGCCCGTCTCGCCGAACGTGATGCCGGCCGAACTCGTGATCACCGGGACGGCCCGAACCTTCTCGGACGAGACCCAGGCCATCGTCGAGCGTCGCCTAACCGAACTCGCCCATGCCCATGCCGCCGCCCAGGGCTGCAAAGCCGAGGTCGATTACGGGCATTATACCCGGGTGCTGGAGAACGATCCCGACCACGCCCGGCTCGCGGCACGGGCGGCGTCCTCGCTCGTCGGCGAGGAGGCCGTCGACGCCGATGCGCCGCCGATCACCGGGGGCGAGGATTTCGCCGACATGCTCCGGGTCAAGCCCGGCGCCTTCATCTTCATCGGCAACGGCGTGAAGCCGGACGGCTCTTTCCACGCCGTGCACACGCCGCTCTACGATTTCAACGACGACATCCTGACGCTCGGCGCCGGCTATTGGGTGAGCCTCGTGCGCCAGGAACTCGCGGCGGCGGCCTGACGCTGCGATGTCGTCATCTCACGGCGCGGAGCTTCTGGCCGCTCACCGCGCCGAGCAGCGCCAGGAGCGTGCGGTTCACCGGGACCGGGATGCCGTGCCGGTCGGCGGCTCTGACCAGGGCGCCGGTCAGCGCCTCATGTTCGAGCGGGCGACCGGCGAGCCGGTCATACAGCATCGACGTCCCGGCCTCCGGCCCGAAACGGCCGAGGCCGGCATGCGATTGGTCGATCTCCGTCCGGGTCAGCCTGGCGCCCTCGGCCCGGGACACGGCCAGGGCCTCGAGGAGGATCTCGCGGGCGAGGTCCAGGACCGCCGCCTCCTGGAAAACGATGCCGCGACGGAGCGTCAGGGCCGTGATCGCGTTGCCGACGAGATTGTTGCAGAGCTTGCGCCAGGCTGCGGTGACGAAATCCTGTTCCTCCACGATCTCGAATGCCGTGCCGGCGAAGAGCTGCGCGAAACCGGCGCTCGCCTCGCTCGTCGGGACGATCATCCTGGCGGCGCCGTGATGGACGACGTGACCGGGCCGATCGCGCTCGACGCTGCAATAGATGATCGCCGGAACGATCCGGGCGCTGCCCGCGACCGGGCCCGCCCGTTCCACGTGGTCGACGCCGTTCTGCACCACGACCAGCGTCGTGCCGGGTCCGGTGAGGGCCTCGAGCCAGGGCTGCGCTCCCGCCGTGTCCTGAGCCTTGGTGGTGAGGAGGATCCAGCGGACCGGCCGCACCTCGCCCGGGTCGGTCGCGAGCCGGACCTCGACGTCCCGCGTCGTGCCGCCGCTCTCGATCGTGAGCCGATCGAACGGCGTGCGCACGCACAGCGTCACGTCGCGGCCGGCGGTGACCAGTTCGCCGGCCAGATAGCCGCCGATGCCGCCGCTGCCGATGATCGCGACCGCGTCGCGCCCCGTCTCGCTCATTGGGTCTCTCCCGGCCCCGGGATGCACGATCCAGGCGGCCCCGCCGGCTGCATAGACAGCCCCGACCATCTCCGACAGAGGCGCGCCGCATGACGGACCCTCGCTGGACGGTGATCACCGGCGCCTCGAGCGGCATCGGCGCCGAGATGGCGCGGCTCGCGGCGGCTCGCGGCCGCTCGCTCCTCCTCGTCGCGCGCCGGCAGGACCGGCTCGAAGACCTGTCGCGCGAACTCGCGCGGGACGGCATCCGGATCGAGACGCTCGTGCTCGATCTCGAACGGGCGTCCGCTGCCGAGGAGCTCGTTCGGGCGATTGAGGAGCGCGGCATCGAACTCGACACGCTCGTGAACAATGCCGGCTTCGGCCTGCGGGGCGGGTTCGCGACCATGCCCTATGCCGACCAGATCGCGATGGTGGAGCTCAACGTCACGACGCTGACGCGGCTCTGCCGGCTGGTCCTCCCCGGCCTCGTCGCCCGCCGGCGCGGCGGCATCATCAACATCTCGTCGATGGCGGCCTTCCAGCCTATCCCGTTCATGGCCGCCTACGCGGCCACGAAGGCCTATGTGCTGGCCCTATCGGAAGGGCTGCACGAGGAGGTGCGCCGGCACGGGATCGTCGTGACGGCGGTTTGCCCCGGCCCGACCCGGACGGAGTTCACGATCCGGGCCAATCTCGAAAAGTCGAAGTTGTTCTCGACCGGCGCGATGTCGGCCGTGGATGTCGCCCGGATGGCCCTCGACGGCTACGAGGCCGGCCGGGCGGTGGTCGTCACGGGCGCCACGAACCACGTGCTGAAGGCTCTGAGCCTCGCGACGCCCCGGGCGTTGATCCGCAAGGCGGCCGGCTGGATGCAGGGATGAAACAGGGCTGGCTCTCCGCCATCGATGGAGCGCTCCTGGCGCGCCAGTTCCGGACCTTCTTCGGCGTCGGGCTCCTGTCGGCGGGGGTTCATTACGGGCTCCTCCTGAGCCTCGTCGAAGGCTACCGGCTCGACCCGGTGCCGGCGACGCTGACCGGCTACGTCTCGGGGGGCGTCGTGTCGTATCTCCTGAACCGCCGCCTCACCTATCGGAGCGAGAGGCCGCACGCACAAGCGACCTGGCGCTTCGCCCTCGTCTCGGGGATCGGCTTCGGCCTGACCTGGGCCTTCGTCTCGCTCTTCGTGCGGGGTTTCGGGCTCCCCTACCTGCCGGCCCAGCTCGTCACGACCGGGATCGTCCTCTTCTGGAATTTCTCGGCCCACCGGCTCTGGACCTTCCGCGGCCCGCCCGTGCCGCCAATCCCCTAGTCAAACCACCGTGGCCACGAAGGTCATGCGCTCCTGGTTGTGGCCCATGTTGCGCTCGGCGCGGCACGGCTCGAAGCCTCGCTCCGCCAGGAGAGCCAGCATCTCGGCCTCGCCGTATTGCGTAAGGCCGAGCTCGGTCCTGAGCTTCCGGTAGTCGGAGAGCGCGGTGCGGACGAGGCCCAGGAGCGCGGCCTTGAGGAACCCGCCCGTCCAGGCGAAACGCAGCAAAGCCGCGACGTCGTCCAGCGGTCCGGTCTCGGGCGGGATCACGTCGGCGAGGACGAGCCGACCCGAAGGCTTCAGCTTGCTGCGCCAGAGGCCGAGCAGGTCCTGGAACTCCTCCGGCGAGAGATATTGCAGGAGCGAGTTCGCGACGACGAGGTCGAGCGAGTGGTCGGGGAGGTCGTCGGCCTCCTCGGGCGATATCACGTCGATATTGTCGTGGCGGGCGAAGGTCGCCCGCAGGCGCTCGCGCACGAGCGGCGCGCCGTCGCAGAGGATCAGGTGGCGGCAGAAGGCTGAGACCCGGCCCGCCGAGAGCGCTTCCCCGCAGCCGTGATCGAGCACCTCGGCCTCCCGGCCCGGCACAAAGGCCACGATGTCCCGGGCGATCAGCGTGTAGTGGAGCGCCTTGTGCCGCTCGCTGACATAGATCGGCGTGTCGGAATTCCAGTAGTCGCGCCAGCTCATACCGGCGGGGTCAGACCGCGACCGAAACGGCGGCGACGACGCGGTGCAGCGCGAGGCAGAAGACCGCGAAGACAGCCGCGCCCGCGATGGCGAATTCGAGCGCCTGGCTTCGCAGCACCTGCGAGCGGCGGATCAGATCGCCGCCGAACAGGAGGCAGAGCCAGCCGGCCGTCATCAGGAGCGGCAGGCCGAACAGGAAGGCAAACGTGCCTTCCGGGCGAGCGAGCGGATCGATAAGACCCCGGATGTTATGGACCCAGGGCGCCCGCAGTCCGGCGAAGGCGGACGCGATCCAGACGAGCCCGAGCGCGATGCCGAAATGCTCGAGGAAGAGGCGGTGCAGGCGCGAGAATTCGTCGGACGGGCCCGCATTCCGCGCCAGCAGCTTCTGCATGTCCCGCCCCCGCGCGAATCGACGCCGCAGCGTCGTTCGCCGTCGTTGAGCGAGGGTTAACGGGCGGTCCGAGCCCGGGCAATCGGACAAAAACGCCGCTGCACGAACTAAACGGCCGGTGTTGCCTTCGCGCCCTTCTCCATCATCTGGATGAAGCGATCGAACAGGTAATGGCTGTCGCGCGGACCGGGCGAAGCCTCCGGGTGGTACTGGACGGAGAAGGCCGGCCGGTCGGTCAGCTCTATGCCGCAATTCGTGCCGTCGAAGAGCGAGACGTGGGTCTGCGTCGCGTGGCCGGGCAGGCTCGCGGGGTCGACCGCGAAGCCGTGGTTCATCGAGACGATCTCGACCTTGCCGGTCGTGTTGTCGCGCACCGGATGGTTCGCGCCGTGATGGCCCTGATGCATCTTCACGGTGCGGCCGCCGAGCGCGAGCCCCATCAGCTGGTGGCCGAGGCAGATGCCGAAGGTCGGCACCTTGCGGTCGAGGATCTCTCGGATCACCGGCACGGCGTAGGCGGCGGTGGCTGCCGGATCGCCCGGGCCGTTCGAGAGGAAGACCCCGTCGGGCCGCAGCGCCAGGATCTGGTCGGCACTCGCCGTCGCCGGGACGATCGTGACCTTGCAGCCCGACCGCGTCAGGAGACGCAATATGTTGACCTTGATGCCGTAATCGATGGCGACGACGTGGAAGCGCCCGCCCTCCGGGGTCCCGTGACCACGCCCCAGCTCCCAGACGCCTTCGGTCCAGTTGCCCTCGGCATCCCGCGTCACCATCGGGACGAGGTCGAGTCCCTCCATCGAGGGCAGCTCCGAGGCCCGCGCGGCCAGCCCCTCGCGGTCGAACAGGCCCGCCGGATCATGCGCGATCACGGCATTCGGCATGCCGCCCTCCCGGATCAACGCCGTCAGCGCACGGGTGTCGACGCCCGTGATGCCGACGATGCCGTGCGCCCGAAGCCAGCTGTCGAGCGAGCGGGTCGCGCGCCAGTTCGCCGGCTCGGTCGTGGAGGCGGCGAGGACGAGGCCGCGCACGCCGGACGGGCGCTCGAGCACGGCCGTCTCGACGTCCTCCTCGTTCGTGCCGACATTGCCGATATGCGGGAAGGTGAAGGTGACGACCTGCCCGGCATAGGACGGGTCGGTCAGGATCTCCTGGTAGCCCGTCATCGAGGTGTTGAAACAGACCTCGCCGGCCGCTTCCCCGACCGCCCCGATGCCGGCGCCCTCGATCACGGTCCCGTCCGCGAGAACCAGGAGAGCCGTCGCGCGCGGTTCCACCCAGCCGGCCGGTTCGGCCGCCGGCTCCTGCCGGCCGGCAGCGTTCTGCGGGCCCGAGCCCGAGGCGTGTTGCAGCATGGGAATGATCCGGGCTATGGCGCGCCATCCAGACAGGGGCGGATGGCCGTCGCGACGCGACATCTATGTCCGCGACCGCAGGCCGTCAACGAAACGGCCCCGCCCATGACGAGTCCTGCCATGACCTTGCGCGAACGCTTCACCGACGAGATCAAGACCGCGATGAAGGCCGGCAACAAACCGCGCGTCTCGACCATCCGCATGATCCAGGCGGCGCTCAAGGACAAGGACATCGAGGCCCGCGGCGGCGGCAAGGGACCGATCCCGGACGACGAGATCCTGGCGCTCCTCCAGAAGATGCTGAAGCAGCGCGGGGAATCGATCACGATCTACGAGCAGAACGCCCGTCCCGAACTGGCCGCGGGTGAGCGAGAGGAGCAGGGCATCATCTCGGAATTCCTGCCGCAGCCGCTCGGCGAGGCCGAGACGGCCGCCGCGATCGAGGCCGCCGTCGCATCGACCGGCGCAGCCTCGGTCAAGGACATGGGCAAGGTCATCGCGCTCCTGCGGGCCGAGCATGCCGGCCGGATGGATTTCGGCAAGGTCAGCGGCCTGGTGAAGGCGCGGCTCGGCGGGCGGCTGATCGCCTTTACGAGCAGGCGTGCCGGGCGGCCTGGATGACCAGGATCCGGCCGCGGCGGTCCTCGTTCCAGTCGATGCGCGTCTCGGAATAGCAGGGCAGGTTGTCCGGCCGGTCGATCGCCGAATAGCGCCGGCCGGTCGGATCGGCGAGGAGCACGAAGCCCTGCGCGGCGAGCTCGGTCCGGAGCCGGCTGCCGAGGGAGCCCGGCGGATAGCGCGTCGCGATCCGGGCCTTGAAGCGGGCATCCCCGCCGGGCTCCGCGATCGGCCGGAAGGACGGCGCGCAGGCCGGGAGGGTCGCGAGCAGGACGGCGAGGGCGGCAAGGCGGCGCATGGAATCTCCGCGCGTAAGAGCCCGAGCATAACCGAAGCGCCCCGGCGGGCGAACCGGATGGTCCACCCGGTCCCGCCTTCATGCTAGTCTGGCGCGATCGTGCGCTACCCGCCCCACATCCTCGAAGAGATCCGCGCCCGGCTACCGGTGTCGGCGGTCGTCGGCCGCAAGGTTCGCCTGAAGAAGGCCGGACGGGAATGGCGCGGGCTGTCGCCCTTCAATGCCGAGAAGACGCCCTCCTTCTACTGCAACGACCAGAAGCAGTTCTATCACTGCTTCTCGTCCGGCAAGCATGGCGACATCTTCACCTTCCTGATGGAGACGGAGGGCCTGGCCTTTCCGGAAGCCGTGGAGCGGCTCGCCGGCGAGGCGGGCGTCGACCTCCCGACGGCGACGCCGGAGATCGCCGCGCAGGAAAAGCGCCACCGCTCGCTGCACGAAGTCATGGAACTCGCCTGCGCCTGGTTCGAGGCCGGCCTGCAGCGGCCCGTTGGCCGGGCGGCGCGCGACTATCTCGAACGGCGCGGCATCGGGGAGGAGGCGCAGCGCAGGTTTCGGATCGGCTACGCCCCGGGCGAGCGCTACGGCCTCCGCGACCACCTCGCCGGACGGGACGTCGAGCCCGCTCTGATGGGCGAGGCCGGGCTCATCGTCACGGGCGAGGACATCCCGGTCCCCTACGATCGCTTCCGCGACCGGATCATCTTCCCGATCGAGGATACGCGCGGCCGCGTCATCGCCTTCGGCGGCCGCGCGATGAGCCCGGACGTCCCGGCGAAGTATCTCAACTCGCCGGATACGCCGCTCTTCAACAAGGGCCGCGGCCTCTACAACCTGAACCGGGCGCGGAAGGGCGCCCATGACCTGGGTTCGGTCGTCGTGGTCGAGGGTTACGTGGACGTGATCGCGCTCGACATGGCCGGCCTCACGCATGCCGTGGCCCCGCTCGGCACCGCCCTCACCGAGGATCAGCTGGCCTTGCTCTGGCGGGTCGCCGACGAGCCGATCCTGTGTTTCGACGGCGACAAGGCCGGCCAGCGGGCGGCGCATCGGGCCGTGTCGGTGTCGCTGCCGCTGCTCGCGGCCGGGAAGTCGCTGCGTTTCGCCCTGCTCCCCGAGGGACAGGACCCGGACGACCTCGTCCGGGCGGGCGGACGCGGGGCGATGGATGCGGTGCTGGGCGCGGCACGCCCGCTTGTGGACATGCTGTGGGCCCGCGAGGCCGAGGCCGCCCCCGCCGACACGCCCGAGCGCCGGGCCGCCTTCGCGGTCCGGCTGCGCGAGGCCGTAGCCACGATCCGCGACGAGTCGCTTCGACGCTTCTATCGGGACGAGATCGAGACCCGCCTTCGAGAGAGCCGGCGCGGGGCCGAGGACAGGTCCGGGGGCTTTCGCGAGTGGAAGAAGGGCGGAGATCGCCTCGCTACGCCGACCGGCTATCTGTCGCGGCCGCTCGCCTCGGTGAGTTCGAACCTCGTCGCGCGCTTCGCCGGCTCGGCCGGCACGGCTCCGGCCCGCGAGGCGCTGATCGCCGCAGCCCTGATGGCACATCCGGAACTGCTCCAGGCCGAGGCCGATCTGCTGGCCACGCTCGACATCTCCGACCGCGACGCGCGCTCCGTCTGCGACCTCCTCCTCGACTGCGCCCTCCAGGGCGAGCCGCTCGACGTCGCCACCCTCGAAGCCCGGGCCGAGAGGGCCGGGCACGGCCCGAGCCTCATCCGTTTGCGAAGTCGCGTCCGAGCGGGAGACCGCTGGATGCTCGCCGAGACGGCCGACCCGCTGCGGCTCCTCGACGCGTTGCGGCAGGCCTTCACCTTGCAAAGAAGGTCTCGGACGCTAAATAGCGAGAGACGGGCGGCCGAGCTGGCTTTGGCGGAAGACGCCAGCGAGGCCAATTGGACCTGGCTTCAGGAGGTCAACGCGGAGCTCCAGTCCCTCGATGGGACGGAGGCCGAGCGCGGGGCTGCCTAGCTGGGCCGACCGGCACGACGATCCGAGTGCGTCAGCGGCGGGGCGCGAGGATCGCGATCGGGAATGTCCCTCGGGAGCCGGCAGGCTCCGGACGGCGAAATTCCGATGGTTAACGGTTGATCAACTCGGATCGCCGTCTAAGGAATGACGTTTGCGGGTGGCAGGCGCGGAGGCAGCCTCGCTGCCCTTCTCGCGTTAACGCGCGGTTCGGGCCCGGCGATCGCGCGGTCCGGCTCGCCACGGCGGCTCGCCGTCGAGACACAAGGCTGACCATGGCGACCAAGACGACGGAACGGGACGAAGCCGAGACGGTGACCGAGCAGCAGAGCGACGGCCCGCTTCTCGATCTCACGGATCAGGGCGTCCGGCGGATGATCAAGGCCGCCAAGAAGCGCGGCTACGTCACCCATGAGGAGCTGAACGAGGTCCTGCCCTCCGATCAGGTCGATCCCGACAAGATCGAGGACATCCTGTCGATGCTCTCCGAGATGGGCGTCAACGTCGTCGAATCGGAAGAGGCCGAGGAAGGCCGCAAGGAGGCCGAGCCGGCCGCCGACGACGACGAGGCCGAAGGCACCGAGGTGGCCGAGATCGCGCCGGCGCGCGCCGTCGCGGTTCGTCCGGACGCGCCCGTCAAGGAGCCGACCGACCGGACCGACGACCCGGTCCGGATGTATCTGCGCGAGATGGGCTCGGTCGAGCTCCTGTCCCGCGAGGGCGAGATCGCGATCGCGAAGCGCATCGAGGCCGGGCGCGAAGCGATGATCGCGGGCCTCTGCGAGAGCCCGCTCACCTTCCAGGCCATCATCATCTGGCGCGACGAACTCGAGGAGGGCCGCGTCCTCCTGCGCGACATCATCGACCTTGAGGCGACCTATGCCGGCCCGGACGGCAAGAACGCGCCGAAGGATGGCGAGGCCGCCGAGGCTCTTGAGGCCGACGCCGAGCCCGAGGGGCCCCGTCCGCCCGAGAGCGATCTCGACGACGACGACATGGAGAACAACGTCTCGCTCTCGGCCATGGAAGCCGAGATCAAGCCGCGCGT
>NZ_CAXTAZ010000042.1:0-45683 GCF_964242715.1 uncultured Enterovirga sp. | reverse complement strand
TCCGCGAGCGCGCCCCGGCAGGCCTTCTCGGAACCGTCGCCCCGGCCCTTAACGGTGCCGAGATCGAGTTCCGCAGCATCGAACGGCTCAGGGCCATGTCGGACGATCTTCGCCCGCCTGACGGCTGATCTTCACCCCGTAGCGTACCCGCGCTGCTGAGCGGCGCTTCCTCTCCTCCTCACCGACCCTACCCTCACGGAGACAGCACCATGTCGTCGAATGCTCTCGCACGCCTGCAGTCCAGGCGAGCCCTTCTCACCGCGGCGCTGGCCGGCACCGCCGCCGGGAGTGTCGCCCTTGGCGGGCAGGTTGCTCTTGCCGCGCCGCCGCAGCCCGATCCGATCTTCGCGGCGATCGAGGCTGAGGGTCGGGCCTTCGACTTTTGGGGCGACGCGATCTCGGCATACAGCCGGGCTGAAGAAGCTCTCTGGGCGAGCGAGTGGCATCGGAGGCCTCGCGCCCTGGATTACGAACCGATCCCCCGGCACGAACAAATAGCCGAGCCCGTCTATCTGCACGATCACGACGCGATCGACCGGGATTGCGACAGCGACGGCAAGGCCCCTGGCGCCGATGCCGCGAAGGTCGAGGCGCGTCGCGCCCGGCTGCACCGCGAACTGGACGAGGACGCCGCCCAGCTCGCAGCCACGCCGGAGGTCATCAGGGAGGCTGAAACCGAACAAGCAAGGGACGAGGCCTTTGAACAATGGGCAGAGGTTCGAGACGCGCTGCTCGCCGTGCCGCCGACGACACCATCCGGGCTGTTGGCGCTGGCCGCCCTTACTGAGGATCGGACCCATGACGGGATGGACGAGGACAAGTTTCTCGCCGGCCTAATCGCCGCCGTCCGGTCCGTCGTCGTCGGGAGGGCCTGAGCCATGGCGAACGCTTCCCGTCGCGGCTTTCTGGCCGCCCTCGGCGCCCTTTCGGGAGGCGCTGCCGTTCCGGTCGCGATGGCCGCCGCTCCGGCTGTCGCCATCCCTGCCGATGCCGAGCTGATCGCAGCCGGTGAGGTCTGGACTCGTGCCGCTGCGGATCGTGATGCCGCACAGGCCGCTCAGGCCGAGGCCGAGACCGGGTTTAGGCACGCGATGGGTTGGTGCCCTCCGGCGCTTCGCTACCAGTCCTTCGATTGCGAGCTGGTCGATCTCGCGCGCGAGGTTACGAAGGCCACAGGTGTCCGGCTCCGGCCGGAATGGGACTATTTCGAGGAATTCGGGCCGGAGACATGGGCGAACCGATGGGACGGCCAGATGCTACGGGATCTCCTGCGGTGGCTTCCGGAGGTACGGGGCCGGGCGGGTCGCACGCCATTCCTGATCCGTCGTCTTCGGCAGCTCCTGCCGCTGGCCGAAGCTCGTGACGCTCAGAATGCGCGGTGGCGTGAGCACTATCAGCTCGACGCTCACCATGAGGCCGGCACGGCCACCCGCAAGGCGGTATCGGAGGCCGAGGCTGCCGTGATCGCGCTCCCGGCCGCTACGCTCGCGGGCGTGGCCGTAAAAGCCCGTTTAGCCGAGGAATGGCTCCGGTACCACTCTCGCCAGAGCGGCTGGTCCTTCAAGCAACCCGATTGCATGATGGCGGTACTTCGGGCTGCGCTCGACGCCTCCCCCGGAGGCGCCTGATATGGGCGCCCTCGTCATCCAGGGCGTCCCGCCCGAACTCCTGAAACGGGAGGCGTTAGAGGCACATGTCGAGCGGCTGATCGCGCTCCTCGACATGCTGGACGGCGACGCGGATCTCGAGCCCGATCACGATTCCGAGCCAGCCGGCGACGAGGACGAGCCCTCGCTCGGCTGGCAGAACGGCCCGGGTTCCCGGTCCAGCGATGGCCTTGATGACCGTGAACAGGATGTCGGCGACGGGTGCGAGCCCGACACGGACCAGGAGGAGTGGCGCCAGCCGGTTAGCCTGCAGGCCGTGAAGCCTATCCGCAGACAAGCAGCTGCCGGCGCTGCTTACGGATCGCTGCCAACTTCGCTCGCTCAGACGCGCTGAGGCGCCGGCGCTCAACCTCGGTCTGCAACAGCGCAGCCTCTTCCCGCGCCAGAGCGTTCCGCGTCGCGAAGGCGGCGCCACAATCGAGAGGCGTGCCGGAGAGACCGGAGAGGCTGAGCGTGACGGCGAGGACCGCTGGCGTCATCGTCGGCCGGCCATGATCACGCGCCGAGGTGATCGAACGCAGTCCAGACTGTCACGCCTCTCAACACGCTAACGGCGACGCGGTCCTTCACACTGGTGAGACCGTTATAAAATAATCGGCTTTTCGCTCGATTTCGACTTCTTCGGGCGGCCTTTCTTGGCTCGGGTCAGATGATTGCCACCCTTCGATGGCCATGGGCCCAGATGACGCACTACCTCCTCAAGGTAGCTCCATCCATTGTCGCGCGCCCTTCTCTCCTTCTCGACCATGATGGATTCCAAGGCTCGATCAAATTCTGATGTCCGACTGGAGAGGCGACCCCGTGCGGCAGGATCCGTTGCCATCGACTCGGCTATGACCCGCAAAGAACTAAGTAGAATCCATCTTCTCTCGTCTCCTACGCTTTCGTCGAACTTCTGGGCCAATACGTCGTCGTGGGTCTCTCGTAGGACAGGGTCAAAAATCTTGGAAAGAGGCACCCTACTCGAGGTTGCCTCCTGATAGAACTCAGAAATACTATTTGACAGCTTTCGCCCACAATCATCCCCGCGGGCCGTTGCTCTCAGGAATTCTATTATAAGGCGCCTGAAAGCTAATTGGACGGCAGAGACATCATGGTCAGTGCGCGCGACTGAGCCACCGCCTCCTTCAATAACGGTGAAGTCCGGCATCTGCTGCGGCCCTATGTTGCGGATCCGATCGTGCTGCTTCATCTCGGTATAGCTGTTGTGTGGCATCCGGAGTCGCGCTTGTCACCCGCCTCCCGGACGAGCGCCTGCTCAGCAGTTTGAGGCAGAACGCACCAGCACTATCCTTTTCCGACCACCTTCAGCACTGGCCTGACCGGCGCCTCAGGCCCGGGCTCTTGCAGATCGGGCAGGTACGCTAGGTAGCGCTGCTGGTATTGCCGCGGCCGGCGATCGCGTGGGGCGCGCTGCCACCGGCAGGAGGCCGTCAGCATGAGCAGCAGCGCCTCGAGCCCGATCTCCGCGCCGTATCGCTCGCCGAGCCTCGCGACGCTGTAGGAGCCCCGCCGCTCGCACACCCGGCACTCCACGCGTAGGCGCCCGAACGAGTACTTCGACAGGCATGGCCGACGTCCCGCCTGATCACGAGCCCGCGTTCCCGACGGAGGCCGACGTCGATGCGGTCCTCTACGAGTTCAAGGGCGACGCTCGGGAGGCGATCCGGGCGCTGCTGCACGACATGGGCGTGCTGGCCGGCGACTTCGAAGCGATCGTGTCGCATGGCTTCGTTCGCGGGGCGCTGCCGCGGATCGTTCTGAGCAGGAGAGTGTGATGGGAAGCGTGACGTATTGGGCCGTCCTTCCGTTCGTGCGGGATGAGGACGGCAATCTGTGCGCAGACGAGGCGGTCGAGTGTCAGTCGCCGGCAGCGGCCGCGGCAAGGGCCCGGGCGTTAGGGGTCACGAAGGCCGGCGCCGTCGCGTTTTCTCGGACCGGAGATCCGGAGACCGGCGAATGGGCCGACGCCGTCGTGATCACGAGGGTTGGCGACACGCCGGCCGACCGCAGCTCCGGCATCGGCGTGACGCCGGAGCTTTCCCTTCGGGTTAGCGGGCCCCGAAGGCTGCCTTGAGGTCGCGGGCGGCGACATCCTGCGCCGTCTTGGCGTCAGCCACGACAGCATCGAGCCCGAAAAACTCGTGCGTCATGCCCTTGTAGGTGACGTGCGTGGTCTTGACACCCGCCGCCTTCAGTTTGTCCACCAGCATGGTGCCGTCCGAGAAGAGCGGATCGATCTCGGCATTGATGATCGTCGCGGGCGGAAGGCCCTTGAGGTCAGCCATTGTGGTCAGGTTGAGCATCGGGCTCTTCGCGTCCTCCGGCTTGGCCAGAGTCTTGTCGACGAACCAGCCGATCGCGGCCTTGGAGAGCGGCATCGCGTTCTGGTTCGCGACATAGGACGGCGTGGTGAGGTCGGTTCCGCCCACCGGATAGACGAGCACCATGTGCACCGGTGCCTGCACGTTGCCGTCGCGCGCCATGATCGCGACGTTGGCTGCGAGGTTACCGCCCGCGCTCTCGCCCGCCACCGCGACCCGGGCCGGATCGCCGCCGAACTGGCCGGCGTTCGCCAGGACCCACTTGTAGGCCGCGAAGGCATCCTCATGCGCCGCCGGGAACTTGTTCTCCGGGGCGTGGCGATACTCGACGCTGACCACGATCGCGTTCGCCTTCCGGGCTAGGGCCATGGCGGACGCTTCGTAGGTGTCGAGGTCCGCGATCACCCATCCGCCGCCGTGATAGTAGACGACGACCGGCAGGGGGCCCGACCCGGAACCCTCGGGCATGTAGATACGAAGCGGCTGCGTGCCCCCGGAGATCGGGTAGGTCATGTCCTTCTTGGACACCTTCATGGCCGCCATCAGGGCGACAGGGTCCTTGCCTTCGGCCTTGAGAAGGGCCCTCACGGCGTCGCCGGGGCTCGGCTGCGTGCGCGCTTCCTCGACGGTGCGGGACTCGATCGGCTTCGCGCCGAGTGCCTGCATCGTTTCGAGAACGCGAAGCATGTCCTTGTCGGCGCGCTTCATCGTCCCGCTGTCGGGGCTTTCGGCGACCATCGCCGGCACGGTCTCGGGAGCGGGGGCCTGTGCCCAAGCGATAGAGGCGGTCGCCAGGGCGACGCCGGCCAGAAGATGGGCGAGCAGGGATCGGAACGGAGGTGTCATGTGGTCTGTCTCGTGTGATATGTGGGAAAGAAGAGCGGACGGCAGGCGAAGTGCCTGTTCGGGCGGGAGGCCGGTGCTTAGGCCTTGAGTTCGGTCGAGATGCGCTTGCAGATCGCCGTGTGCTCCTTGAAGACGGCGAGCATCAGCGAGGCCAGATGTCGGCCCTGCTTCTCGGCCGGATCGGTCGCGCCAGCTGAGTTCGCCAGATAGCCGTCGGCGAGGTCGCGCAGGAACTCGTGGTTTTCCAGCTGGAAGGCGATGTAGGCGCGGTCGAAGGTAGTCCCCTTCGCGGTCGCCTTCATCTTCTCGACGAGAGCCATCTCGGCTGATTTGTCCATCGCCGGCGCGGTCGTGAGGATATCCTTCAGCACCATGTTGACGGTAATTGCTTCGCCAAGCTCGAAACCTGCGAATTCGTGCGCATTCCGGTTGGTCGCCTTCTCAACGCCGAGTTGGGACGTCGAGAGCGACATCTCGGCCCGCGGGATCACGGCAGCGAAAAATTGCGGGGCCATCCTAACGTCGGCCGGCACCATGGTCGGCATGGCCTTGGCAAGAGGCGCCGAGGATTGGGCGAAAGCGGGGGTGGCAGCGACGAACGCTACCCCAGCTAAAATCGAACGACGGTCGGTGATCATGGCGATTCCTCACGAGGGTCGGGGGACGAGGTGGCCGCAAGCCGGCCACCGCTCGTCCTCACCCATGTGCCGAGAAGGATCGCCAGGTGCAGTCGTTCCTGAAGAATGTGCGTTCGAACGCGAGAAGACGCAATCCGAACGATGGAAGACCGGCGACGGGTGTGCTCCGAGTCGGCCGCAACAGAATTATGTACGTTCTATGACGCTAGCCAGAGTTCCTTCGATGCGCTCCGGTTCGCCTTCGTCCTGTCCGCCAACCAGCCTGAATTGCGTTGGAGCGGCCCCGAACTCGACTTCGAATGCTTTGCTGAATGAGCTTCGGCTCGCATAGCCGACGCTACCGGCGATGACCTTGATCGGCAGATCGGTGCTCGTTAGCAGGCGGGCGGCGATGCGCAGACGGACGCTCTGGACGAATTCCATCGGGCCCCGACCGAAGACGTCGGAGAAGCTTTCTGCGAAGCTGGTTCGACCCATCCCAGCGAGAGCCGCCAAGCTGTCGACCGTGTAGGGCGCTCCCGGCTGTTCGAGTACCGCGAGGACGGCGCGGGCGAGTTTCGGGTTTTGGAGAGCCACGAGCAGCGGAGAGGTGAAGTCGTTCGCCGCGAGGTGCTGACGCAGGAGAATGATGAGGCATTGCTTCATCAGCACCTCAGTCATGGCCTGGGTCCCGAGGCTCGGCTGTGCCACCTCGGCGAGCATGAGTTCGAAGGATCGTTGCAAGATGCTGTCCGACGGAAAGGCCTCCACCATCGGCGCCTGAAACAACTCGAACAGACCCATCGCGCCGCTGTAGCTGTCGGAGATCTGCCCGCACACGAAGAGAGCGTCGGGGCTTCCGTCGCCGGCCGTGAACGTGATCAGGCCGTCACCGTGGAGGACGCAATGATCTTCAGCCCGAGCCTCGCCTACGCAGTTTTCAGCTTCGCCAAGAGTGTGTGACTGCCGCGCCGGAATGACGATTATGGTGTGCGGCGCGAACGGCCGCCAGGGCCCGTCACCAACCCGCAAGCTCCCGGTGCCTCGCAGCACGTAGTGGATCGTGATCGCCTCGAAGGGGCTGAACCCGAGGCGCCATCCTCGCTGGATTCTGCAAACCGAGAATGAGCGAAGCCGCACCGCCAGAGTGACGAGAAGACGATCGAGGAGGTCTGCTCGCATGGTCATCATCAAGGCATGTCCCGCGCACGTGCACGATAGATGGTACGTATCATAGGAGCGCTTCCTTCGGTCAGGCAGTTCACCCGGACTGACTCGAGAAAGCCAACCAGAGTCTAGCTTCGCGATCGTCGGTTACGAGCCCTCGTCGGTCGCCCGCGGCGGGCTCGGCCGGCTTCTCGTCGCATGCCGCGAGGGAGTTGCGCTGGCCTATGTGGGCGGGTCGGGACTGGCTTCACGGAGACCTCGGCCCGAGCGCTCCGGCGACAGCTCGGCGGCATCGTGCGCGCAACGCCGTCCATAAAGCTTCGGCGCAAGGGCGTGGTCTGGACCGAGCCGAGCCTTGTCGCCAAAGTCGAGTTCAGGGGCTGGACCGAAGACGGCAAGCTCCGGCACGCCTTCTACAAGGGGCTGCGTGAGGGCGAGGACTTGGCCGAGGCGTTTCGGCGCTGATCCAACTCCGAAGGATCGGGCTTCGGACTGACATGGTTAATGGTCCCTTCACGCTCCCCGGTCATCGTCGTAGCTTGGGAGAGAGGCAGGACACGATGGCTGGCGAGTGGGGTCATGCGGAGCGGGACGCTGTCTGTCCGGTGCCGCTCGAGAAGTTGGGACAGCTTCACCGGGCCGACCCGGAGGGGGTCCTGTCCCTGGTGGCTGAGATGCCCGAGAGCGCCCGGATCAAGCTCGCCGTGTTCTGCTACGGGCGAGCGCATCTCCGCGACGTCGGGCTCGCGATCGCTGAGCAATGCGACGAGACGCGGCTGGCTCAGATAGCCGGGATGATCGGGCAGGTAATGGCTGTCCAGTGCCGGGCTGCGGTGCGCACCTTCGGCTCGGACCGCGGCGACCGCGCGGTGTCGCGGCCCAAGATCAGCCTTGGAGGGCGTTCCTAGCGCGGCTTCAGCGTCCCCGCCCGAGCAGTCGATAGGACCAGAGTAGGAATTCTCAGCGTGAACCCTAAGACACCCGAGCAGGCGGACCGCGATATCGGAAAGGCAATCCTCGCCCGCCGAACCATGCTGGGCTTGTCTCAGACAAAGCTCGCTGACGCGATCGGAGTGACGTTCCAGCAGGTTCAGAAATACGAGAACGGCATAAATCGTGTCTCCGGCTCACGTTTGGCGAAGATCGCCGTCGCGCTCGGGTGTCGCCCGTCCGACTTGGTTGATCGAGAAGCCTTGCCAGGCATCGCCGCAGGAACCCCAGAGGGCATTCTCCTGCAATCGAACGACGGAGCTCGGCTCGCGAGGGCTTTCGCCGCAATCCCGGTCGGCCCTCCGCGGCGAGCCTTGCTCGAGTTGGTCGAGGCAATGGCGCACCCGGAGTAGCGGAGCAACTGCCGTCAGCGTTCCCCGATTCGCCCCGCTATCCTTCTCCCCAGCGCCAGGAAGAAGGTGCGCCACTTCTACTGGACAGTGGGGCGTCAGCTTCCCGCCCGGGCTCTGGCGGCAACATCGTGACGGCCAAGACGAGCTAGGGGGCTGCCGTATGCGTGGAATTGATCGCAAAGGCACGGAGCTTACCGAACTCGACGAGGCTCGTGAGGAAGCGCGACGACGCGCCTATGTGCTGCTGACGGCCGGATACGGGAAGGGAGAGGACCGCAGCGGTTGGACTATCGCCATTCGCGAGGAATCCGGCGTCGTGGTACTTCGCTTCACCCTCAGAGAGGCGATGCTTTAGGCGGGCTCGCGTCAACCCCGAACCGCAGAGAGCAGCCCGTAGCGCCGCTCTCGTCAGTTACCAGCCAAGGCTCCCTACGAAGTCAGGGCGACATAAAAATCGTCATGTCCGCTCGATGACAGCGCGCTGGGTTCTGAGCTGAAGCGGGATGTCGACGGTTTCGATCGACTTGCGACGCGTGATGTGGACCTCCTCGAGAAGAATGAGTACCTTCTGGACCACGATCCGCTCCTGAACGACGGGGATGATTGTGACGTCGCCTTCTGTCCGAATTTGCGGAGCAACGTCGACCACGCGATCGATAGCGAAACGCTCGACTTCAACAGATTCGTCCGAGAGCGATTCGCGGAGAAGGTGGTCCTCAACATCCACCAACGTTCTCACGATGACCTTGCCGGTGATGACCTCTCTCTTCCCTACCGTTGCGGTCTCCTCGATTAAGGGAACGCTAATCTGGTCGGGGCTGTCACTGGGGGCCATCGTAGGATTCAGGTCGGGCATGGTGCGTTCATTGCTCAGGTATTCGGGCGTTGAAAGAGCTGGGCGGGACGCCAGTCGTCCCGCCCTAATAAGCCTAGGGGACGCGCTTCGGGGGGACCGGTGCCTGCGCCGCAACCCGATCATCCTCGACTTCGACCTTAGTTGAGCGGACCTTGTCAGTGATGGTTTCGGTCCTGTCGGCTACCTCTTTCCGGACGAGCACCTCACCGGTCACGCGAGCCTCCTTAGACACGACCGCCTCCTCCGAGGTCGCGACGGCCTCTATGGTGCGCTCCCTAAATGCATCCTCAGTAACAGTCATCGAGCCGTCAACCGGGCGACGCTCGACACGAACCGTCTCGGAATGCAGGTTAATCTGCTCGGATACGGGTGTCTCTACCACGTAACTGCGCACCTTCACGCGGCCCGAGGCGACCTGCCGCTTTCCAACACGAAGCTGCTCCTCAACCTCCTGAATGGATTGGTCGCCGTCCGCCATGTCACGAGGGCCGAGCGCCGCCGTTTGGGCCGAGGTCTCCTTCACGCCAACCTTCGCGGTTGCCGTGCCAGCAGCACCCGAGACCGGGGCCGTGTAACCGGACCAGCCATCTTTCCGCCAAGCCGCCTCGCGTTCCTCGACGTTGACGGTCCCGTGCTTCTCGAGGATGTCTTCGGCCAGAGCAGCGCTAGTTTCGCTGACAGAGACGCTGACCATGACACTCCCACGGTTCAAGGCCTCGGCATACGTGTATCGGTCCTCATCCGGCATAAAGAGATCGCCGAGGGAGGCCCAGAAGCCTTTTTCATCGCGGCTTGCGTCGTAGGAGGTCGTGGTGGTGGTCGACGCCCCCACATCGCTCTCCGGGGAGATCCGAACGGCCGGACGAGGCACTCCGGCCCGGACAAGTTCCTCTACGGCCTGCATGGCTTCGGCGCGTTTGTCGAAAAGGGCCGTGATCGTGTGAGAGTTGGTTTGCGTGTTCATGATTTAGGCTCCAGCTGAGTTACTTTTGGTGATTAGTGAGAGGGTTGGCGGAGCACGCCCGCCAACTCGGGCTTTGGGACTGCAACGTCGGAGCGACCGTTCAAGCCGCTTGGCTGGCCGTTCGCCTCCGGATCAAATCGGCCGTTATGGTCGGATCGACGGCGCCGAGGCGGCCGCCGAACCAGGATGCGAGCGCTCCGAGCAGCAAAGCCAAGCTCCCGAGCAAAGCACCTCGCGAGACCGCCTTGGCAGCGGTATCCGCTGCCTGCGCAGCTTGCTGCTTCGCAGAGGCAACGGCGTCTCGGTACTGTTTCTCGTATCCGACTATGCGGGTCCGGGCCTCCTCGACAGGAATGTTCTGCGCGCGAGCGAGAGCCTGCGACGCACGTTCCCGAGCCTCATTCGCTTTCGACGCGTCCCCCGTAAGCAGGTCCCGGATTGACGCGACTGCGTCGTTCCGAAGGGCAGCCGGATCGGTACCCGTCGTGCCACGAACTGCCCGCTCCAGGAACTCGAAGGGGTTAGTCGAGCTCGCGAGCATCGGTGCGGCCGTTTGCACAGCAGAGCCGGCAGCTCGCCCGAGGCCACCGATGGCGCTGCTGACTGTGTTGAACGCGCCGCCGACGAGACCGCCAACCGCCGTCGAGAGGAGATAAAAGACGAGCAGCGTCGTCGCGGCCCATGAGGTGAGGCCATGCCACCCGCCAGTCGATTCCTTCGGTCGCCCGGAGAGGCGGCTCGCGACATAGCCGCCCGCGAATGCGGCAACGATGCCAGACAACGCCCACCAGATTCCAGCGCCAATTGAGAACGTGCTCGCGGCTGGATTGTCGCTTGTCATCGGATCGAGCGTTGAGGCGCCAATGCCAATGCCGATCAGATTGAGAATAAGTTGCGAGACGAGAGCGGTCACAACACCGGCCAGGATCGCTCCCCATGAAACCTTGTTGATGAGGATCGTACGAGCATCTTCTGCAGGAGTGACCGGGCTGAGATGAGGCGCATCAGCGTCATTTCGGCTCCGGTGCGGGGTCTCGTAAACGGCTGCTGTCATGTAAGCTCCTCTGGTCCTGCCGTCGGCCTCGTTTCCGGGGCGGGCAATTCGCGAGTGCCAGAGGTGTGCAGCTCCGATCATCAATCAATGACGCGGATTAGCCGTTTTCCTAGTAGTTTCCTACTTTTTACGTCCTGATCGTGGCTGCTTCGCTGCAGCACCGTCGAGACCCCGCTCCCGAGCCCAGATCACGACTTCACTCCGGCGATTGATGCCGAGCTTTCGATAAATCGCCGCGATGTGGTTCCTAACGGTGTGTGGCGAGAGGCTGAGCTCCGAGCCAATCTCCGGGTCTCGTGTGCCCCGGCAGATAAGTCCCAGGATCTCGCGCTCTCGAGGCGTCAGGTCCTGGAGACGGGCTGAGGAGGAGCCAGGATCCGTGAGTTGGCGGAGAGCCGCGAGCTTCTCAATCACACCGCGGCTGAACCAGGACGTGTCGGACATTGCCGATTCAATGGCGGCCACGAGCTCGGCTTCGGATCGCTTCCGCTCAGTGATGTCCTGGAAGACGCAGAGTACGCAGTCCTGATCGTTGATCGTCACCATTTCGGCCGAGACAATGCAATCGATCTCGGCCCCGCTCTTTGCGTGGAACTTGGCCTCAAAGCCACGAACGCTGCCAGTTTCTGCGAACGCGCTTTCGAACTGTCGCCGGACGTCGCTGT
The DNA here is from genome assembly GCF_964242715.1 of uncultured Enterovirga sp. Classification (NCBI taxonomy): domain Bacteria; kingdom Pseudomonadati; phylum Pseudomonadota; class Alphaproteobacteria; order Hyphomicrobiales; family Methylobacteriaceae; genus Enterovirga; species uncultured Enterovirga sp. The sequence goes on along the minus strand of NZ_CAXTAZ010000042.1, from coordinate 34,180 downwards.
CGGCCCATAACTCAAGATCGTCAGCAGTTCGGCCAACGACCTCCTCGATTCCGTATCCCAGCACCTTCCCGAACGCGTCATTCACGTCGACGTAGCGATGTCTATCTACCGTGCAAACCATGGTCGGGATCGGCGAGAGCCGGAATGCTTTTGCGAACCGTTCCTCACTGCGTCCAAGCGCCACCTCGGCCTTCCGCCTGTCCTCCAGGTCGGCGAAGGTGAACAGCATGCAGGGTTCGCTTCCGATTTCGAGCGGCTGGCCCGCGACGATCACGAAGTGCTCAGGGTCATTCGGGAAACGGAGACAGGCCTCCATCTGAGGGATGGTCTCCCCCGCCCTCAGCCGCTTTATCGCTAGGTCCCGGTTCTCGGCCCGTTCCAAGACGTCGATCTCGTAGACGGAATGTCCGATAACATCTTCGTGGGCGTAGCCGGAGAGATGGAGGAACCCCTCGTTCACCTTTATGATTCGCAGATCGGAAAGGCGGCAAATGACGGCCGGAGCAGGGTTCGCGGAGAACATGAGGTCAAAGCGCTCCTCTGCCTCGACATGCTTTGTAAGGTCAGCCGACACGAGAACGTGGCAATCGGGTAGGCCAGCCGGGGTTTTCACGACGAGACTGCGAACGCGGTGTGTCCATTGCTCATCGGGACGGTCGCGACGGCAGACTTCGACCAGAATGTCGAACCACTCCCCGGCTGTAGCACGCTCGATGGGCGTCCGTCCGTGATCAAGTTGCTGCTTGGTCCGGCTCAAGACAACGTAGTTGGCTAGGTAAGCGTCGACCGTCCGACCGAGTTCGTCCAGGTGATGGACGCCATGCATCTCGAGTGCGGAATGATTTGCGTAGGTGATCGCCTGATCCGGCTCGATCAGGATCACTCCTTCTTTCATACCGGCGATTATTTCCTGCAGCTGAGTGCGATCGGGATACTCGGACAACGCAGGCCTCCGGAGTGTCGTACGTCGGGCTTCCCCGGCGGGCGAACGGAGCTTCAAGTCTGCCCGTCTAGCCGGGACCGGCCACCCGTTCCGCGCGTCCGTCGGACAGGGTGCCACGGCTCTGCTACGCTCGCCAGCCATGTGCAACCTCTACTCCGTCACCACGAACGAGGAGGCGATCCGGCGGCTATTCCAGGTCGAGCGCGACCTCGCCGGCAACCTCCCGCCACTCCCTGGCGTGTTCCCGGACTATCCTGCCCCGATCGTGCGGACGGCGGCGGACGGCCAACGCGAGCGCGCCATGGCGCGCTGGGGCATCCTATCCTTCATGGGAGGCGTGCAATGGGGCCTCGCGGTGCGAGCCGACGCCGGGCCCAGCCAAACTGGCCACCCTATGCCGTTTCCGTGCTGCCGGCGCTCCTGGCTTGGGTGGCGCTCTTCCTGCCGTTCCAGTTCGCTCTTCCGGTCCTCGTCGCCGGTGTCGCTGGGCTCCTTGCCTACGACCTCTGGACGGTCCGCCGGGGCATCGCTCCGACCTGGTACGGCGTCCTCCGAATCCAGATCACAGCCGCCGTGATGCTGCTTCTCACGGTCGCGTGGCTCTGGTTGTGAAGTTGCCGGTCTTCGTCGGCCTTCTGCTGTCCCTGTCCGCAGCGTTACCCGCCCGCGCGCAGGACCGTTCCCCTGCTCAGATCGAGCGGCACCGGAGCGAGCTGGTCCGGTACCACATGCAGCTCCCGCTTAAGTCACCGGCCCGGGCAGCAATCGGAACTCTCATGCATCAGCAAGCGGAGATCGTCACCCTGATCACCGGTGATCGGGATCATTTCAGCCTCAAGCCGCATACGGACAGGCTGTAAGAGCCAAAAGTCACCGGGCGATCGGCTATCCCGTCGCTCGCGATGCTGTCGTTCGGGTCGGGCGTCCAGCCGCCGATATCGCACACGCGCCAGGTGATCGGGATCTTCATGCGGGCGAGGCCGGCAGTGGCGCCCAATGGGTCGGTTCGAGGTCGATCGAGGCGTCCATCACGGCAACCCACCGCGGGCGGTCGGCCGTCCACCATTCCTCGGTCTGCCACCTGCTCTGGTCGGGACAGAACAGTAGCACCGGCTGCTCGGCCCCCCGCGGAGCGGTTTCGATCGGCTTCGCCTTGCTTGTTGAAGCGTTAGTGTTGCGGGACGAGGGGCGCATTTCGTCTATTGCTGAAAGGACTCCAGCCCGATTGTCTCGAAGAGACAGTCGCTCAGGGACCAGAATCGGAATTCTATCTCGATCAGACGGAACCCCGACCTGGTTCACTCTCGCGAAATCTCTCTGATATTTTTCGATATCCCGTAGTCTGCCAGCCATCCTGGCCTATGGACCGGGCGACGAAGCCGGCGTCGCTCCCGCCTCATCGCGAGACGGGCCAATCGGAATTGCTCCTCCCGCGAAAGATACTTCATGCTCGTGCGGGTAAGGAACGGTCCTGTCGGGAGTCAATGTAAGGCCGCATTAGGCCCAGAGCGCCTGCTCGCCTCGGCAGGGACGCCCGACCCTAACGGCCGACGCCCCTCAAAGCAGCTTAGTACTTTGGCGACCTCGTTCCGACAGCGCCGGTGTACGGATTGACGTTGCCCCGCGTGCTGTAATTGTCGAGCTGCGTCGAGTTTGGGTTCGTCGCCTGATACGGCTGCGTGTAGCTGCCCCCCGAATTGGAGTGGCCCTGAACCGAGTGGCTCGACGAATTCGAGCCGGCACCGAAACCAGAACCGCTGCTTGACCCGCGATATTGAGCTGACGCCGAAGCCGCCGTGGCCACGAGCGCGCCTGCTACGATCAAAATCCTGACCATCTCTCCCCCCTCTTCTTCTAGCGCCGAGACCGAAGCATCAGCGCAACCGCGAGTCGAGTGCCCAGCGTGCAACACCACCTCGCATTCCGCAAAGGCCTGACCGGAAGGCCATGCACGTTGTTGCATCCTGTCCGACGCCGTTTAGGGGGTACTGATGGGGTAAATGCTGGGGTTGCCCTGCCGAACAGCGACATAGTGAAAGTAACATCATCACGTTAGACCGACAGTGTTTCGGACTCCCTCTCCGCCATCTTATATTCCTAGACATCCCTAGCCGTCCCGAACAGCCTTCCTCTTAGAGGGCGTTGCGCCCTCCTGCCGTTCCCGTTCGTCCCGCACCATCCCGTTCAAGCCGGGACCAAACCGGGTCTGTTTCCGGGTATCGGTCGGGAGAAACCGGGTACGAGGCCGCAAGGCAATGCTCACCGACGTCCAGGTCAGGAAGGCAAAGCCGTCCGCGAAGCCCTTCAGACTCACAGACGGCGGCGGGCTGCACCTTTTCGTCACGCCAGCCTGCCGGAGATCGGGTCGACGCCGATTCGGCAGCTCACGGCTCCAAGGGTGCTGAAGCTGCTGCGCGCGATTGAGGGGAGAGGCGCGATGCAGACGGCCAGGCGAGTCCGGCAGCGGGTCTCTGCCGTGTGCTGCTTCGCGATCGCGACCGGACGTGGCGAGGCCGACCCAGCCGGGCCGCTGCAGAAGCCATGGCGCCGATCAAGAAGGGCCGGCAGCCGGCGATCACGGACCTGGAACAGGCCCGCGAGAGACTGGCCCGCGTCGAAGCCACGCCGTCGAACCCAATCACCAAGCTGGCGATGCGGCTCATGGCCCTGACCGTCGTGCGGCCGGTACGCTTGCGGAGACGCCTTGGAGCGAATTCGACGGGTTGCACGCGGATGAGCCGACATGGACTGCACCGGCCGCCAGGATGAGGCTGCGCGTGCATCTGAAGGAGGACGAGGCCCGCGATCATCTGGTGCCGCTATCTCGGCAAGCAATCGAGACGATCGAGGCGATGCGGATCCTCTCCGGCCGCGGGCCCTACGTCGCTCCCAACGGCCGTAGCGCGCACAAGCCGATGTCGGAGAACGTGATGGGTTATTTGCTGAATCGGGCCGGATACGACCACCGGCACGTCCCGCACGGCTGGCGCTCAACCTTCTCGACCGTGATGAACGAGCGTTTCCCGGCCGATCGGGCGATCATCGATCTAGAGCAGTTTCAGCCGTTCTCGATTCAGGCTGGGATTCACCGCTGAGGTGAGACGTGCGAGTTCTCTTCCGTGAGTCGGCGGAGGCGAGGATGGCGAGGGCCTACAGTCAGGATCTGCGTGATCGGGTGATCAAAGCCGGACGTCGGCGCGTGCGGCGACGGAGCGGTTCGGGATTGGGGTTGCGACGGCGATCGTGTGGGTGCGCCGGGCTCGCGAGGGCGAACGGAGCGCGCGCAAGCAGGGCCAGCCGCGGCGCTCGAAGCTGGATCGGCACCGCGATTACCTGCTTGGCCTGATCGCAGCGGAGCCCGACATTACCATCGTCGAGATGCAGAAGCGGCTGCGGAGCGAGGTCTGCGTGGCGGCGTCCGTCGGCACGATCTGGACCTTCCTGGACCGGGCAGGCCTGACGTTCAAAAAGACCGCCCACACGTGCGAGCAGGACCGCCCGGACGTTCTGACCCGGCGGCAGGACTGGTTCGAGGGCCAGCTCGATCTCGACCCTGAGCGGCTCGTCTTCACCGACGAGACATGGACGTCGACCAAGATGGCGCGGTCGCGCGGTCGAGCTCCGAAAGGCGAGCGCCTGCGCGCCGCGGTCCCGCACGGCCACTCGAAAACCACCACCTTCGTGGCGGGCCTGCGCCTCACGGGGATTGCCGCCCCGATGGTGATTGACGGCCCGAGCAACGGGCTCGCGTTCCAGGCCTATATCGACCAGGTACTCGTATCGGAGCTTCGGCCCGGCGACATCGTCGTCATGGACAACCTGGGCAGCCACAAGGGGTCCGCGGTGCGCCGCTCCATCGAGGCCGCCCGCACTGATCTGCTCTACCTCCCGCCCTACAGCCCGGACTTCAATCCGATCGAGAACGCCTTCGCCAAGCTGAAAGCGCTTCTGCGCAAGGCCGCCGAGCGGAGCGTCGGCGCACTCTGGGACAGAATCGGCTTCATCCTCGACGCCTTCACGCCCGACGAATGCGCCAACTCCTTCATCGCCGCCGGATACGAGCCGGATTAAGCCGAAACCGCTCTAGAACAAGCGCGTACCCAGACTGGAGCGAACGGACCTCGAAGGGATCTTCGCCGACAATGCGACGGTCCTCTCATCGGGTTGCCCTGCGCTCTCCAGACTGGCCGACCGAGAGAGACTAACCGCTCCTCCTTGGTTGACCGTCTTGCCTGGAAGGCAAAGGATAAGTTCTGCCCATCTCTGACCCGTGATGCGTCTGACCTCCTGACGAAGTGGATTCAGAATTTCATCATCCGCGCCTGTGAAATCAGTGCGTTCTCTGGACGTGAATGCCTCGTAAGAGCGCAGCGAGTATCGGCGCGTGGCCTCGTCTAAACTGATGTAAACTGGTGCGGTTGCCCCAGCACTCTTCGGGTCAGCCGCTTTTTTGGGCGGCATCTACGTTTCGAGCTGGCGATCGAGTGCTTAAGCGGATTACAATCGGTTGCTCTCCAGTCACGAAGGCCGCCCAGGCTGTCATAAGTTCTCGTCGTTTCGCCAGTGCATCGCCGCGTCTGTACGCGCGCTCGACCTCGTCACCCACAACGTGCGCGAGTGACGCCTCAGCAACCTCGCGGGGCAACGAGGTGCTTTCGCCGTCCCTGTCGCGGGACGAGCTCCGAAAACCGTGGGGGATCGCGTCGACCACCTTCATTCGGCGTAGCACCATCTCGAAGGCCATGCCCGAGAGTGGCCGGTCCGCACGCTGGCCGGGAAACACGAAGTCGCTGGAGCGGAGGCGCTCCACCTCCGAAAGGATGGCGATTGCCCTATCGGTCAAAGGGACACGGTGAAGCCGCCCGCTCTTCATCCGGTGGGACGGCACCGTCCAAAGCCGTTGAGAGATGTCGATCTCCGCCCATCGGCCCCGAGAACCTCGCCAGACCGAGCGGCAGTTCGATCTCGGCAAGGACGAGCGCGTCCGCGACCGCGTTCGCGAGACAGACCGGTGTCGACATGCAATTGCCCTCGCCCACCCCCTTGGCGCCGAGCGGGGTGAAGGGCGAGCGGCTTTCGTGATGCAGGATGATCGGCTCCGGCACCTCCATCACGGTCGGAACCAGGTAATCCGCAAAAGTCCCGGACAGAAACGAGCCGTCCGGGCCGTAGGCATATTCCTCGTACAACGCCGCGCCGAGCGCATGGGCGAAGCCGCCGGTCACCTTGGATGCGAGGCGAGAGGTCTCCCGTCGATCGCTCGAAGAAGCCTGGCGCGCCGCTCGCCGCCCAGTTCGGCCGGAACAGGCGGAGCCAGCCCGGCTCGATATAGAGCGCCAGGATGATGGTGCGGGGTCGCGCAGCGTCATGCACATAGGCATGAGGCTCCCAGGCATTGATCAGGACCGCCGTTCGATCATCCAAGAGGGCGAGGCCGTCCCGGACGGAAAACCGGGTGTCGGCGCCTTCGACCTTCAGCAGCACGTGGCAATGCGGGTGCGCATGGCGCACCAGCTGCCGATCCATATCGAGAAGGGCGACCCGGCCGAACTCGCCTTGGGCCACCCGTAGGGCGTTGGACGTGTCCGCCTCGCACGGAAGTCTCGCAATCCGAGCACGCTCCGCTCCCACAGGCTTGTCCCGACACGCACGGGACCGTGATTATCTCGGCCATACGATAGGCGGTCGCAACTCCGTCTGCTGGGTGCAGAGGGCCGGGCCGCCCATGAGGCGCCCGGCCGAGCATCTCGGCCCGCGGGCGCCCGAGAATTCGGGGAGGCTCGCTCGGTTTTCCTCTGCAAGGGTCTTTCAGAGTCAGCCGATCAGATCGTCGCCGAAGCCTGACCGTCCTTCATGGATACCGTATTGCAGGAAGTGCTGCAGAGGGTCGACCTGTGCGGCGGCCACATCGGCATAGGCCGCGAGATAGGCGCTGGAATCGAACGAGGCGGAGGGGTCGCGGCCTTCCCTCCAACCATACAGGTCATAGTGAGCCAGCGGGTCCACTCCCGCCGCTTTGACGTCCTGATAGGCAGCCAGGTAGCCGCTCGTGTCGAAAAATGCGTTCGGGTCGCGGCCCTCTCGCCACCCGAAGGCTTCGAAATGCGAATACGCGAACTGAAAGGTGTCGCCGCCGGTGCCCGAGGCGGCCCGGGCGACGTCCGGGTTGGCCAGAAGATAGAATTCGGCGTCGAACGAGCCGTGTATGAAGTCCTTGGCGTCGCCAACGGCGGTGTAGGTCTGCCGCCCTTCGGATTGCCCCGACGCGAAATAATGGGCGAGCGGATTGACGCCGGCTGCCCGAACATCCGGGTTCCGCTCCAGGTAGAGTTCATCGTCGAACGCGGCGGACGGGTCCCGCCCCTCCCGCCAGCCAAACTGCTCGTATTGGGCGAGCGGGTTGATCCGCGAGCCAGCGACGTCCGGGTTCGCAGCAAGGTAGCCGTCCGTCGAGAAGAACGCGTTCGGATTCCGGCCTTCCTGCCACCCGTATTGAGCGTAGTGAATGTCGGGGTCCTGGCCAGCCCGGCCGACATCAGGATAGGCCGCCAGATAAAAGGCGTCGTCGACCAAGATATCCAGAGCGTTCGGCGCATTCGGCGCTGAACCGTAGATGGCCTGAGCGCCGTCGACATCGGATTGGGTCAAGCCTTTGACCGACGGGCCGATAGCGGAATTCATCACCGCGAGAACCGCGTTGTAATGGTCGAGCCCGATCGCGTGGCCGATCTCGTGCACGGCGATCGTGTAGAAGCTCGCACCACTGTCGCTGACGACGGCGTTGCCGGCGGTATGCCACCCCTCAGCATTGTCGAATGTGACGACCACCGACAGAAAGCTCGCGCCTGTGAAGCTGTAATTCGCGACCCCGAGAGTCCGGTTCGGGCCATCGATGGATCCGAACGTGAAATCGATCGCAGAGGAGGCGACGGAGCCCAACTGAGCGAAGGAGATGTTGGCGACAGCGGACCAGGAATCGAAGGCGGCTCGGATGGTCTCAGCGAAGCTCGCCGGCACCGAGTTGTCGATGGCCCATGTCACGACCCCGCCGCTCGTCCCGAAGGTAGGCGATCCCCATTTCTGTCCCTCAAGTGCGTAGTTCGGCATCATGTATCCCCTTTACGAGGGACACTGGGGTCGACCTCTTAAGGAGGTGTGAGGTTGACCTCTTCGATATGCAGCGATGCGACGCCTGCACTCGGGTACGGGGCGAAAACGACGCTGCCATGCACGAAGCTGGCCCGTAACCACGCGGATTCCGTCCCCTGTCCGACGGTGCCCCTCCTGGCGACCTGGGAGATGGCGCCTGGTCGCGGTTGGATACGACGCACCCTCGCCGTCGCCTCAGCCTCGCCCGCGCAGCCTTTGGGACGCCATTGCGACCTCGGGTTGCCCGGGCGCGGTCTCGGCCGACAGGTCCGGGACGGCGATGATGGGAGCCCCGCGAAGGTCCCGCCGGATGACGATCACGCCGCGCTCCTCCAGATAGGCCAGCATGCGGCGCGCACGTCCGGCCGAACTGGTCCCGTAGGCCTCGGCGAGCGAGGCATGCGACGGACATGGGGCGGCCGTGATCGCCGCACGCGCGATCACGAGGAAGAGCCCGGCGAGATCGTCCGGAAGACTCGCAGCAAGCACCTGCGCCCGCTCCCAATCCTCGCCGTCCAGGCTCGTGCCGCTGCCCGCCCCCGCCCGGGCGACGGCCAGCCGCCGCTTGAACTCGGACAGGTTGACGGCGGCCCCATCGATCCGCCGCATGCGGCAGCGGACGGTGAAATCCTGGTACAGAGTGGCCGGATTGCACATGCCGGAATCGGCATCGCCCAGGATCTCTGCCAGGATTGCGGCCATCGCGGCGTCCCGCTCCTCCGGATAGCAGGGCTCCGCCTCCGGCAAATCATCTCGCACCGGAGGGCGGTAATTCGCGAGCTGAACAAGCACGTCCGACCCTGCGGGCCGCCGCGGCCGGGCCGGCGTAGGCCGTGGGCCCGCCTCCGGTTCCCCAGGCGCGGCGGCAAGGATCAAGCTTCGGGCATCCGCACTCGGCTCAGGCAAGGGCATGAGCATCGGCGACCCGTTCCGGCTGTCCGTGATCGTCGGTCCGATCGCGATCGTCAGCGGGCGTTTCGAGAGCGCAGGACCCAAGGCCACGAATTGTCCGCGCGCGAGGTCGCGGAACATCTCGGCCTGCCGGCGCTCGAGCCCGAGAAGGTCGGCGGCGCGCGCCATGTCGATATCCAGGAAGGTGCGGCCCATCAGGAAGTTCGACGCCTCCGCGGCCACGTTCTTGGCGAGCTTGGCCAGGCGCTGGGTGGCGATGATGCCGGCGAGCCCGCGCTTGCGGCCGCGGCACATGAGATTGGTCATCGCGCCGAGCGATAGCCGACGCGCCTCGTCGGAGACGTCGCTGGCGGCCGCGGGCGCGAAAAGCTGGGCTTCGTCCACGACGACGAGCATGGGGTACCAGCGGTCCCGGTCGGCATCGAACAGCCCGCCCAGGAAGGAGGCCGCCGCCCGCATCTGCTCCTCGGCATCGAGTCCTTCGAGGCTGAGGACGACGGAGACCCGATGCTCCCGCACGCGGGCCGCGATGCGCTGCAACTCGGCCTCGTTGCCGTCCGCCTCGACGACGACATGCCCGTAGCGTTCGGCGAGCGAGACGAAATCGCCCTCCGGGTCGATCACGGCCTGCTGCACGAGCCCGGCGCTCTGTTCCAGCAGCCGGCGAAGAAGATGCGACTTTCCGGAGCCTGAATTCCCCTGGACGAGGAGCCGGGTCGCCAGCAATTCGCCGAGGTCGAGCAAGGCCGGGCTCCCTCCGCTCAGCCCCAGATCGATCTCGTTACCCATTCCGCATCCCTCCGGGGCTCTCCTACCATGGCGAGGAGAGAGCGCAGGCGCCGGCGGGCGCCCGTCCACAGCCAGGAGATCGCATTCTGGCTGGAGCCACCCCGCAAAGCGGCCACCTCTGGCGAGGCACCGCGACGGCCCTGACATGCTGGCCCGACGGCAGCGCCGTCCAGGGCTTACGTGCGCCGCGACAGAGGAAGAAGCGCGGCCACGAGCACGAGGTTGAAGATGGCCAGGACTGCCAACAGGCCGAGCAGCGCCGAACCGCCATAGCGGGCCAGCACGAAGGCTCCGACCGAGGGCGCCAGGGCTTGTGCCAGCAGGCTCGGCATGGCGAGGCGGCCGATGAGCGGCGCATAGCGGGCCGGTCCGAACAGCACGAGCGGGACCGTGCCGCGTGCGATCGAATAGATTCCGTTTCCTGCGCCGTACAGCACCAGCGCCAGGCCGACGACGCCGAGGCCAGCCCACAGCAGCACGAGGCCGAGCGCGATCAGGCCCATGGCGGCGGCGAGGGTCCAGAGGGGATGGTGCCGCCCTCTCCCGGCCATTTCGAGCACGCGCGCGCCGACCTGGGATGGCCCGACGAGCGCCCCGAGCGCGACGGCCACGACCAGCGACAGTCCACGCTCCTGCAACAGGGTCAGCAGGTGGACCGAGACGATGGCGGTGGTCGCGCCACCCACCGTGACCACGGCGGCGAGCAGGAAGAAGGCGCGGAGCTCGGCCTGGCTGAGTGCCCCCCCCAGCGTGGGCCCGCCTGGGTCCGCGACCGGGAGGGGTGGCGCGGCAGGAATGAACATCAGGATGAGCGGCAGGGACACCCCGATCTGGACGCCTGCATAGACGAAGCACGCGCCCCGCCAGCCCAGATGCTCGACCAGATAGGCCGACAGGGGCCAGCACACGGTGCTGGCGAAGCCGCCCCACAGCGTGAGGGTCGTGATCGCGGGACGGGCGGCCTCGCCGTACAGCCGCCCGAGGGTGGCGAAAGCCGCATCATAGAGGCCGGCGCCCATGCCGGCTCCGAGGACCAGCCAGGCGATCAGGAGCACCGGCAGCGAGGTCGCCAGCCCGAGCAGCAGGAGCCCGGCCGCGAGGAGAAGCACGGAGCCGGCCATCACGGGGCGCCCGCCGTGGTGGCCGATCAGCCTGCCGACCCGCGGCGACACCATTCCGGCGACGAGGAGCCCCGCCGACAGGCTGCCGATGATCCAGGGCAGCGGCCAGCCCGTATCCGCTGCGATCGGCGCGGCGAGGACCGTGAGCAGGTAATAGGACGTGCCCCAGGCGAGGATCTGCTCGATGCCGAGGGCCGTGATGACGGGCCAACGTCGCGTGTCGGTCACGCCGCCTTGCCGCAGCAGGAAACCTGGGGGCGTGCGGGTGTGGGGACAGGGCTCGGCCCGCAACCACAGCCCTGGCCGATTTCCGCCTTTGCGACCTGGTCCTGGACGCAGCAGGCATCCAGGACGGCCGGGGCCGGTCCGCCGCAGCAGCTCGATGCCGCGCCGACTTCATCCGGCCGGGACGTGGAACACACGCCCGTTTCCGGGAGCTTCAGCTCGACCGCATCCGCCGCTTCGATATCGCCGGCGATGGCCGCGGCAATCGAGCGGACCTGCTCATAGCCCGTCACCATCAGGAAGGTTGGGGCCCGGCCGTAGCTCTTGATCCCGGCCGTGTAGAAGCCCGGCTCCGGATGCGACAGCTCGCGGTGGCCGTGGGGATAGACCGTGCCGCAGGAATGCTGGTTCGGATCGATCAAGGGGCCGAGAGCGCGGGTGCTCTCCAACCACGGGTCCAGCTCGAGCCGCAGCTCGCGGGTCATGGCGAGGTCGGGGCGCTGGCCGGTGACGGCGACGATCCGGTCCACCGGCCCGAGCGACCGCACGCCCTCCGCCGTCTCTCCCTCCACGACGAGGCCCTCGCCCTCGGCGCGAACCGCCGTTACCCAGAAGCCGGTCACCAGCGTGACACGGCCGCTCTCAACCAGGCTCCTGAGACTGGAGCCGAGTTCGCCGCGGGCCGCAAGCTGATCGGCCGCGCCGCCGCCGAACACCCGCGCGAGGTTGGTGCTGCGCGTGACCCAGACCATCTGGCTGGCCGGGCTGCGCTCGGCCAGACGGGCGAGATCCAGCAGCACGTTCGCGGCCGAATGCCCGGCGCCGACCACCAGCGTGGTCAGACCGGCATAGGCCGTCCGGTCGCGGCCGAGGACGTCCGGAATGCGGTATGAGATCCGGCCAGCGAGGTCGCCCTCCCCTTCCGCCAGCATGCCGCCGGCACCCATCGGGTTCGGGTTGGTCCAGGTGCCGGACGCATCGATGACAGCCCTCGCCAGGTCGCGCCGCCGACGCCCGGTTTTGTCCGTCACGGCGAGCGCGAAGGGGCGCGCCTCACGGCCGTTCGTCACCACCTTGTCGAGACCCTGCCGGCCGATCGCCGACACGCTGGTTCCCGTTTCGACGACGGCCGCCAGCTCCGGCGTCTCGGCCAATGGCCCCAGATAGGCACCCACCAAGTCGCTTCCGGTCGGATAGACGTCGGCCGGAGGCTCCTGCCAGCCATGCCGCAGCAGGATGGCCCGCGCCGCCGGGTCCACGTTGAACTCCCAAGGGGAGAACAGCCGAACGTGACCCCAGCTCCGGACGCTCGCGCCCACCGTCTCGCCGGCCTCATAGACCTTCACCGGCAACCCGCGCTCGATCAGGTGCGCGGCCGCGGCCAAGCCGACCGGACCCGCGCCCACCACCGCGACGGGGAGCCTCTCGGAGGCTGTCATGGCCACCTCTTTCATTGTTCTAGAACGACGTCATCAAGGGCGAAGTGATTACGCCGCCTCGCTTGCGGGGGCACACGCGGCGTCGGCGCAGCATTCCTCGACCAAGTAGCCAACGAGCGCGTGCATCGCCGAGTAATTGGCCCGGCAGATGAGCGTGGTACCCTGCCGCTCCTGCGAGACGAGGCCCGTCAGGATCATCCGGTGCAGGTGATGGGAGAGCGTCGAGGCCACCAGCCCGAGCCGCTCCTGGACGCTGCCCACCGGCAGGCCGTTATCCCCGGCCCGTACCAGGGTGCGGTAGATCGCGAGGCGCGTCGGATTGCCGAGCGCCTCGAGCTGCCTTGCCGCTTGTTCGATGTTCATCAAATTACAGTCAGGCGAACGCGTCTCCGCGTCAAGGCGGTATTTCGATGGCTGCCAAATTATCGTGCTGGTCGAACGGTGGGGCGTGTCGCGCCACGCTCGTACCAACCTTGCGAGCGGTTCACGATCCAGACGACGGTCAGCATCAGCGGCACCTCGATGAGCACCCCGACCACGGTGGCGAGCGCCGCGCCCGAGTTGAACCCGAACAGGCTGATGGCGGCCGCGACCGCGAGCTCGAAGAAGTTGGACGCTCCGATCAGCGCCGAGGGACCGGCCACGCAATGCTGCTCCCCCGCCATGCGGTTCAGGAGGTAGGCGAGCCCAGCATTGAAATAGACCTGGATCAGGATCGGCACCGCCAGAATGGCGATGATGAGCGGCTGCGTCAGGATCTGCTCGCCCTGGAATCCGAACAGGAGGACGAGGGTCGCCAGCAACGCGACCAGCGACACCGGCCCGAGCCGGGTGAGAAGCGCATCGAGGGCCGCCTGCCCGCCCGAGGCCAGCACGGCGCGTCGCAGCAGCTGCGCCACGATCACCGGAATGATGATGTAGAGCACGACCGAGAGTACCAGCGTGCCCCACGGAACCGTGATCGAGGACAATCCGAGCAGCAGGCCGACGATGGGCGCGAAAGCCACCACCATGATGCTGTCGTTCAAGGCCACCTGGCTCAGCGTGAAATGCGGCTCCCCTTTGGTCAGGTGCGACCAAACGAAGACCATCGCCGTGCAGGGCGCCGCGGCCAGGATGATCAGGCCCGCGATGTAGCTGTCGGCCTGGTCGGCCGGCAGGTACGGCCGGAACAGGTAGGCGATGAAAAACCAGCCGAGCGCCGCCATCGAGAACGGCTTCACGGCCCAGTTGATGAAGAGGGTGACGCCGATCCCCCGCCAATGACGCCCGACATGCCGCAACGACGCGAAGTCGATCCTGAGCAGCATGGGGATGACCATGAGCCAGATCAGCACCGCGACGGGCATGTTGACCTTGGCGATCTCGGCCTCGCCGATGGTCTGGAACACGCCCGGCATGACATGGCCGAGGCCGATCCCGACCACGATGCAGAGGGCGACCCAGAAGGTCAGGTAGCGTTCGAAGGTGGACATGGAGGATTGTCCCTAGCCGCCGCCTGCCACGGCGACGGCATCCTGAGAGCGGGTCGGCAGCGCCAGGGTCAGCAACCAGCAGGCCGCGAGCATGGCCGCGGATCCGATCAGGCAGGCTTGGATCCCGCCGATCTGGTAGAGAAGCCCCGACAGGAGGGTGCCGAGAAAGCGTCCCAAGGCGTTGGCCGCGTAGTAGAAGCCGACATCCTCCGCCGCCTTCTTCGATCCCGCATAGGCAAGGATCAGGTAGGAGTGGACGGAGGAATTGACGGCGAAGGCCAGCCCGAAGACGGCGAGCCCTGACACAAGGACGAGGTCGCTCCGGCCCAGGCCGGCCAGGAGGAACCCCATGATGCCGATGGGAACCAGCGCCAGGCCGAGCGACCACCAACGCGCCGCTTCGACCTCGCTCGACAGACCGTCGGGGCTGCGCCGGATGGCGGCAGGTGCGGAGGCCTGCACGAGGCCGTAGCCGATCGTCCACAAAGCCAGGAACGTTCCGACCATCGTGAACGTCCACCCGGACGAATACAGAAACACAGGGACGCCCACGACGAACCACACGTCCCGCGCACCGAACAGCGCAACACGGGCCCCGGAGAGCAGGTTCACGCCACGGCTCTTGCCCAGGAGTTCTCTTGCCGATCGGCTCGCCTTGGCCCGGCCCATATGGGGCGGCAGGCTGGCCAGCGCCGCCACGAGCACCACGCCGAGCGCGGCCGCCATCGCCCACAATCCGTAGCGGAACCCGAGTGTCTGCAGGAGCAGGCCGCCGAGAAAGAAGCCGACCCCCTTCATCGCGTTCTTCGAACCGGTGAACCAGGCCACCCATCGGAAGAGCCGGCCCTCCCCGTCCTCGCCGCGGGCCTCGGCCTCGGCCACCTTGATCGCCGATTTGCAGGCGGTCTTGGTGAGGTCCTTCGCCACGCCGCAGATGCCCTGCGCGGATACCACCCAGGCCACCGACAGGATGGCCGTCCAGTCAGGCGACATCGCCGACAGCAGCAGGAATCCGACGATCTGGGTCGCCAGGCCGACGGCCAGCATGCGCGTGATCCCGAAGCGCGCAGCCAGCCACCCGCCGATGACGTTCGCCACGACGCCGGCGGCTTCATACAGCAGAAACAGGAATGCCAGAGTGAATGGTGAATAGCCGAGATTGAAGAAGTGCAGCAGCACCAGCATGCGCAAGGCGCCGTCGGTCAGCGTAAAGCCCCAATACGCAGCCGTGACGATGGCGTAGTTCCGCTGCCCGGCCGTCATGGTCAGATGCCCGCCCCCTGCATGTGGCAGGCGAGATCGACCATGCGGCAGGCATAGCCCATTTCGTTGTCGTACCAGGCGTAGACCTTCAGCAGGGTTCCGTCCGTGACGAGCGTCGACGGCCCGTCGACGATGCTGGAGCGGGTGTCGCGCGCGTAGTCCGCGGACACAAGCGGACGCGCCTCGAACCCGAGGATCCCGGCCAAGTCCTCCCGTGCAGCACGAAGGAAGAGGCTGTTCACCTCGGCCGCATTGGTTTCTCGGCGCAGCTCGAACACACAATCTGTCAGGGAGGCATTGAGGACGGGTGCCCGGACGGCATGGCCATCCAGTTTCCCTTTCAGCTCGGGGTAGATCAGACCGATCGCGGTGGCGCTGCCCGTGGTGGTCGGCTGCAGCGACAGCAGGGCCGACCGCGCCCGGCGGAGATCCTTATGCACGGCATCGACGACGACGTTGGTGTTGGTGGGATCGTGGATCGTGGTGATCTGGCCATGGCGGATGCCGATGGCCTCGTGGATCACCTTCACCACGGGTGCCAGGCAATTCGTCGTGCAGGACGCGGCCGTGACGATCGGGTGCCGTGCCGGATCGTAGAGGTGCTCGTTGACCCCGACGACGACGTTGAGCACCGCCGGATCCTTCACCGGCGCCGCGACGATGACCCGCTTCGCACCCCGCTCCAGATGGCCTCGCAGGGTTTCCTGGGTGAGAAACTTGCCCGTGCATTCCAGGACGACGTCGACGCCCATCTCCCCCCAGGGAATGTCAGCCGAAGCCGCATGCGAGGAATAGGTGAGCCGCCGATCGCCGATGATCAGTGCCTGGTCGCCTTCGGCCTGGATCGCCGTTCGCCAGCGCCCCTGAACCGTGTCGAACTCGAGCAGATGTCCGACAGCGTTCGCGTTGCCTTTGACCTCGTTCAGATGAACGACGTCCAGCCGATTGCCGGCCCGAGGGTCATCGTCCGGTCGTTCCGCGGCGCCGAAGGCGGCGCGCAATGCGAGCCGCCCGATACGGCCCAATCCGTTGATGCCCACCCTCATGGCCGGCATGCTCAGCTCGCCACCTTCAAGGCGGCAGGCAACGCCCTTCCCGATGCGCCCTCCATGGTGCCGATGTCATCGAGACGGCGCTGGAGGGCGATCTCGTCCAGGCTGGCGATCGGCAGGCTGATCAGGATAGAAATCCGGTTGCGCAGGAACTTCGCGGCCTGGACGAACGCCCGTTCCTTATCGATCTCGGGTCCCTCGACAGCCGACGGTGCTTCGATGCCCCAATGCGCGCTCATGGGTTGGCCGGGCCAGGCTGGGCAAGCTTCCCCGGCCGTCTGGTCGCAGACGGTCAGCACGAAATCCATGACCGGCGCGCCGGGCAATGCGAACTCGTCCCAGCTCTTCGACCGCAGCCCCTGAGTCGGGAAGTCGAAGCTCTCCAGGGTCTTGATCGCGAGCGGATTAACGGTTCCGCTCGGATGACTGCCCGCGGAGAACGCCTTGAAGTGCGTCCCGCCCAGGCCACGCAGGATGCTCTCGGCCATGATCGAGCGGGCTGAGTTGCCGGTGCAGAGGAACAGAACGTTGAACTGACGGTCAGACATGGGCGGCCTCCTGGGCAGGGACGCAGTTGCAAGCGGCAAGGGCTGCCATTGCGGGAGCGCAGACTTCCGGGTGACCCTGGCAGCAGTCCCGCATCAGGAACTCGACGAGGCCGGACAGGGCCGTGAACGTCGCGCCGTAGATGATCGAGCGGCCGGTCCGGCGCGACTGGATCAGCCCGGCCCGCTCCAGCTCCTTGAGATGGAACGACATGTTCGACGAGGACGCGCCGACCTTCTCGGCGATCGCGCCCGCGGACAATCCGTCGGGTCCCGACTGGACGAGGTGGCGCACGATGCGGAGCCGATTCTCCTGCGCAAGTGCCGCAAAGGCGTTGATGGCCTGTCGTTCGTCCATCGATACATCCATCAATTCAATATCGATTGAACCGATAGATCAAAGCGGAGACACGGACAAGCCTTCCCGTGTTCGACGAGGGCTGCCCGATCGGACCCGGCGATTGTCCGACACGACAAGCGTCGGTCGCTCGGCCGACACCGCATTGACGCGGTGGCGCGAGCCTCGCGGGAACCTGAGGACAAACAAAAAAGCCGCCCAACGGGCGGCTTTTAAGGAGGTGAGGTGCCGCTTACGGGCAGCCAGGGCAGCAGGCGAGAACCGGGGCAGCCATCCCGACCAGGGTGACGACTGTCAGGGCGAAGAGCTTCATGCGCGATCTCCTAAATGTCTCGTATGTTAGCATCACGCGCCAGAAACTCCACAAGGGGAGTGGCCCTGCGGCGACAAACCCGTGGCGAGGAACAGCAGGCAATGCTACCTTCCGAGCTGAAATGAGCCGGACCGGACGCATTGCGCATCTGCTCCTGGTCGTGATCGTCATGATCGCGGCCCATCTTTTGCCGGCCGTCGCCCATGCTCGTCCTTGCCATCAACACGGCCCGCAACAGGCGAGCTCGGATCGCATGGACCGGCTCGAAGCCCCTCGCGTGGCCGCCGACGATGACGCGCCAGCGGTCCAGGTTGCCGCAACCCTGCAGCCGGCCGACAGGGTCGCCCAGCCTTCTCTGGCCGATCTCACTTGCGCGTGCTGCCCGGGCTGCACCGGCGCCGCCATCTTCGGCGATCACACGCCTCGACTCCTTGCCTGGGGCAAGAGCCGGGCCTTCATCATAAAGGCCGACACGGCCCCGCCCGGACGGCTCGAAGAGGCGCCCCCCAGACCTCCCCGATCCTTCGTGTGACCTCCGCGCGCTGACTGGCGCGCGGCCCAGCTCGAAGCCGCCCTTGCGGTCGCTTCCTGTGCTCACACCAAGGAATGATCTCCGATGAAACCCTCTGTCGCTGCCGTGCTCGTCGCGGGAGCCGTGGCCGCGACCCTGTGGAGCGGCCTCGCCCGCGCCCATGAAGGCCACGATCACGGAGCCGCCCCGACCTCGTCGGCACCGATCGCTCCGCGGGCCAGCTCGGTCTCGGGCCAGTTCGAGCTGGTGGCGATCGCCCGCGGCGGTGTCGTCTCGGTCTACCTGGACCGCTTCTCCAGCAACGAACCGGTCACCGACGCCACGATCCAGGCCGAGACCCCCGACGGGACGGTGGCGGCTGTTCTTGCCCCGGACGGCAGCTACCAGCTGAAAGCCCCCTGGAGCGCCAGGACCGGCGAGTATGACCTCGTCTTCACCGTGACGACCGGCGGCCAGACGGACGTCTTTCCGGTCAGCCTGGACATCCACGGCTCGGCCGAGACGCCGGCCGCCGCATCCCGGACCTCCTGGTTCACCACCCCGGCCTTCGCCGAGGGGCTGTCCCGCAGGATCGCGGGCACCGACCCGTGGCTCTACGCGCTGTTCGGGTTTCTCGCGGGGGCGCTCGTGATGCTGATGATCCGTCATCGGCTCGGCACGGTGCCGGCCCTGATCTTGATCGCCGTCGCGAGCCTGGTCTCGAACACCTCCGGGCTCGCCCATGAAGGCCATGACCATGAACAGGCCGCGACATCGTCGAGGGTCTCTCCGGGAGCCCGCGACCTGGCCCAAAAACAGGCGGACGGTACGGTCTTCGTGCCGAAGCCTACCCAGCGGATCCTGACCATCCGGACCGAGGTGACCGCCTCCTCGGTCCACCGGCGCGCCGTCGAGCTGCCCGGCCGGATCATCGCGGACCCGAATGCCAGCGGCTTCGTGCAAGCCGCCAATGCCGGGCGGCTTTCCGCGCCACCGGGCGGTTTCCCCCAGCTTGGGGCAACCGTGAGAAAGGGCGAGGTGCTCGCCTATGTCACGCCGCCGGTGCAGACGGTCGACGTCTCCGACATGCGCCAGCGACAGGGAGAGCTCGACCAGCAGATCGCCATCGTGGCCCGTCGCGTGCAGCGCTTCGAGCCCCTCGCCAAGACCGGCGCCATCACCATTGTCCAGCTGGACGAGTCCCGCCTCGAACTCCAGGGCCTGAAAGACCGGCGCGAGGCCCTCGACCGGATTCGGCAGGAGCCGGAGGCGCTGGTCGCACCCGTGTCCGGCGTGATCGCCGAAGCCAATGCCGCCGCCGGCATCATGGCCCAGACCAGCCTGATCGTGTTCCAGATCATCGACCCGAGCCGCCTGTGGGTCGAGGCGCTGAGCTTCGAGGCGGTCCCGCGCCTTCAGCAGGCCACCGTCCGGCTGAGCGACGGCCGCAGCCTGGAGCTCGCATTCCAGGGTTCCGGCCTGGCGGACCGCAACCAGTCCGTCCCGGTGCGCTTCGCAATCAAGGGTGACACGAGGCGCCTGCGCGTCGGCCAGTTCGTGACCGTCCTGGCCAGCAGCGACCAGCAGCTCGAAGGCATATCGCTTCCGAGCGCGAGCGTCGTTCGCGGCGGCAACGGCCAGGACCTCGTCTACGAGCACATCACCCCGGAGAGGTTCGAGCCGCTCGAGGTTCGGGCCGAACCCCTCGACGGCAGCCGCGTCCTGATCCTGAACGGCCTGACGGTCGGCAAGAGGATCGTGTCCCAGGGTGCCGAACTTCTCAACCAGGTGCGCTGAGGAGCCACGCATGTTCACCCTCCTGGTCACCCAGTCCCTCCGGAACCGCCTGCTCGTGATCGCGCTCGCGGCCGTGCTGGTCGTCTATGGTGGGTTCGTCGTGACCAAGCTCCCGGTGGACGTGTTCCCGGACCTGAACCGAGGCACGGTCACCATCATGACCGAGGCCGAGGGCTTCGCGCCCCCGGAGGTGGAGCAGCTCGTCTCCTTTCCGATCGAGGCGCAGATGAGCGGCTTGCCTGGCGTCTCGCGCGTGCGCTCGGTCTCGGGCGTCGGCCTCTCGATCGTCTATGTCGAGTTCGACTGGGGCACCGACATCTACCGCAACCGCCAGCAGATCTCCGAGCGGCTCGGGATGATCCGCGCCCAGCTGCCCGCCAACGTCCTGCCCCAGATGGGCCCGATCAGCTCGATCATGGGCCAGATCCTGATGGTCGCCGTGACCGGAGAGACCATCTCCCCGATGGCGCTGCGGGAGATCGCCGACTTCACCATCCGGCCGCGGCTCTTGACCATCCCGGGCGTGGCCCAGGTCATTCCCATGGGTGGCGAGGTCCGGCAGTTCCGGGTCTCGCCTCAACCGGCCGCCTTGCGGGCCCTGGGCGTCAGCTACGACCAGGTCGAGAAGGCGCTCGCCCAGTTCGGCACCAATACCGGCGGCGGGTTCACCGACCAGCATTCCCGGGAGTACCTGATCCGGAACATCGGCCGGACCCTCAGCCTCGACGACATGCGCCGCCTGGTCGTCGCCAATGTGGGCGGCCATCCCGTCTTCCTCCGGCAGGTGGCCGAGGTGGATTACGGCGCCCGGACCAAGCGGGGCGACGCCGGCTACATGGGCAAGCCCGCGGTCATCGTCTCCGTCGAGAAGCAGCCCGGGATCGATACCGTCCGGCTGACGGCCGAAGTCACGGACGCGCTGCGCGACATCACGGCCAACCTGCCGAAGGGCATCCGGGCCGACCAGCTCGTGTTCCGGCAGGCGAACTTCATCGAGACCTCGATCCGCAACGTCCAGACGGTGCTGCTGGAGGCGATCGTGGTGGTCGCCGTGGTGCTGTTCGCGTTCCTGCTGAACGTGCGGACCACCGTGATCTCGCTCACCGCGATCCCGGTTTCGATCCTGGCCACAGCCGTGGTGTTCCACTTTGCCGGCCTGTCGATCAACACCATGACGCTCGGCGGCCTCGCCATCGCCATCGGCGAACTCGTCGACGACGCCGTGGTCGACGTCGAGAACATCTTCCGGCGGCTGCGGGAGAACCGCGAAGAGGGCAATCCCCGGTCCGTGTTCGACGTCGTGGTGTCCGCCTCCCAGGAGGTGCGCTCCGGCATCGTCTACGCCACGATGGTCATCATCCTGGTCTTCGTGCCGCTCTTCGCCCTCTCCGGCATCGAGGGGCGGCTCTTCGCGCCGCTCGGGCAGGCCTACATCATCTCGATCCTGGCGAGCCTCGTCGTCTCGATCACCCTGACCCCGGTCATGGCCTATTACCTCCTGCCTGGCCTCAAGCGCCTGCAGGACCGCGAAAGCTGGCTCGTGCGCGTGCTCAAGGGCGGCAACCGCCGCCTGCTCGAGCGCGCCTTCAGGAATCCGAGATGGCTGATGAGCGTTGCGGTGGTGATGGTTGGCATCGCCGTCGCCGGCGCGGTCATGCTTCCCCGCGCGTTCCTGCCGCCCTTCAACGAGGGCTCCTTCACCGTGTCGATCGCCTTCAACCCAGGCATTTCACTGGCGGAATCAAACCGGGTTGGGCTCATCGCCGAGCGGCTGCTCCTCGAGATGCCGGATGTCGCCACCATCGGCCGCCGCACCGGTCGGGCCGAGCTCGACGAGCATGCCGAGGGCGTCCACATCTCGGATCTTGAGCTCGACCTGAAGTCCAACGCGCGCCCGAAACCCGAGCTGGTGGCCGACATCCGCGACCGCCTGTCGGTGCTGCCGGTCTCGGTCAATGTCGGGCAGCCGATCTCGCACCGGCTGGATCACATGCTGTCCGGCGTGCGGGCCGAGATCGCCCTCAAACTGTTCGGCGAGGATCTCGACACCCTGCGGCGCGTGGCCGAGGACCTGCGGGGCCGCATGGCCGGCATCCCGGGCCTGACCGACCTGCAGGTCGAGAAGCAGGTACGCATCCCGCAGCTCGAAATTCGCGTCGATTACACCCGGGCTGCTCTCTACGGGGTCCAGCCTGCCGCGATCGTGGACCAGCTGAGCCGCCTGTCGAACGGCACCGTGGTGTCCCGCATCGTGGACGGGGTTCGGCGCTACGACGTGACGATGCGGCTGCCCGACGCACAGCGGACCACGCAGCGCCTGGGCGACCTGCTCATCGAGACCCCGTCCGGCTGGGTTCCGGCGCGACAGATGGCGGAGATCCGCGAGACCGACGGCCCCAACCAGATCCTGCGCGAAAACACCCGCCGGCGCCTGGTGGTCCTCGCCAACACCGACGGGCGCGCGGACATGACCGCGATCGTGACCGCGATCCGCGAGCGGGTGGCCGCGACCAAGCTCCCGCAGGGCTATTTCGTCAGCCTGGAAGGCTCCTTCCAAGCTCAGGCCGAGGCGGCCCGGACCATCGGCGCGCTGTCACTGCTCTCGCTCGCGCTCGTCTTCGCGCTCCTTTACAGCCGCTACCGCTCGGCCGTGTTCGCGCTGATCATCATGGGCAGCGTGCCTCTGGCTCTGATCGGATCGGTGGCCGCGCTCTGGCTCACCGGGCAGCCCCTGTCGGTCGCCTCGATGATCGGCTTCATCACCCTCGCGGGCATCGCCACCCGCAACGGCATCCTGAAGATCAGCCACTACCTGAACCTGGCCCTGCAAGAGGGCATGCCGTTCGGGCCGGAACTCGTGATCCGTGGCAGCCTGGAGCGGCTCACGCCGGTCCTGATGACGGCGCTGTCGGCCGGGGTCGCGCTGGTGCCGCTGATGATCGGCGCGGATGCGCCCGGCAAGGAGATCCTGCACCCCGTCGCCGTCACCATTTTCGGCGGCCTCCTCAGTGCCACCCTCCTCGACACCTTCCTGACGCCGATCCTCTTTCTCGCCTTCGGGCGCAAACCGCTCGAGCGGCTGCGCCAGGGCCGCGGCTCGGACAACCTCACCGCCGCCGAAGCTTTCTGACCCCATGCCACCACGGGAGATCGTTCGATGTTGAAGATAATCGTTGCGGCCCTGGCGGCCCTTCTTGCGCTGGCCGCACCGGCCCTCGCCCAAACCACCAAGCCCGGCGCCCATGGCGGCCAGGTCCGTATGGCGGATCATCATGCGATCGAGTTCGTCAGCACCGACCGCGAGATCGCCTTCTACGTGCTCGAAGAGGACGGCAAGCCGCTGGACACGAAGGGACTTACCGGTCGGGCGATCATCCAGGAGGGCGGCAAGTCCACGACCGTAGCCCTGGCCGCCGCGGCCCCGAACAAGCTCGCCGGCCCTCTCGCCGCCCCGCTCGGCAAGGGCGCGAGGATCGTGATGACCTCGCGCGTGCACGGCCACGCCCTTCAGGCCCGCTTCGAGCAACCCTAGCGCCGGGGCGCGCGATTTCGCCGATGATGCTGGGGTACCTGACGAGCTGTGTTCGCCAGCTTGTCCGCCGTGTAGAGGGGTTCCGCGTTTCCGGACCCGAATGCCGTTCCGACGCGCAATTCAGTGGAAGTTCAGCGAGTTGGCGAACTCTGGCGAAAATCCAGGAAGATCGCTTTGGTGCCCAGGAGAGGACTCGGCCCCAGTCACCACCGACGTCAAAGATATCAGACACTTACGGTCGGACTTCCGACACCATGTATACCGGTACTGTAGGACGGTCGCAAGGGGCCTCAGCCACCGTTCCTCTTGTGTCAGTCGTGCTCGCCGCAACAGTAAGCGACGTTTCGGAAGGTGCATCGTGAGGAGGCTGCAATGTCAGGAAGTTGGAACGGCAGGATGTTGGGGAATCCCCAACATTCTGATCACGACGATCAGAGTCGATCGGCGGTTGAGCGCTTTGAGGCCGACTTAACCAACCTGCTCCGTCAGGTCCCGAGCGCGCCGCTTGTTGCACTGAACCGGGTCCGCGAGGTCCTTCCCGATCTCGATTTGGGTTACCACAAGCTTCTGCATAAGTGGCTCAAGATCCCTTATGCCGTCGCATTGGAGGCCCAGAAGAGCCCTGCCCTGATCGCCGCCGTCCACGCGATGATGCCCAAGCGAGTCAAGCGCTACGACCCGAAGGACATCCTTCGCCACACGCTGCAGATTGCAGGGAACGCGTTCGACATCCGCACCACGCCGTATTCGCTCGCATGTGTGCGGGAACGGGCACTGAGGCCGTTTTTCGAGCAGGGCGTCGACCCGCGCGACCTGCCTCGTGTGATTGAGGAGGCGGGCGGCATCGGCATCCTCGACGACAACCAGCGCGAACAAGCTAAGGCGCCCGGCTCCCGCGAGCCCGGCGGCATGGACACCGGGGCGCCTCGGGAGATCGGGTACGGCCCTGACGAAAACCCGGCTCGCGACACGGCGCCGAAAGCTCGGCCGGGCGGCTCGGAGGAGAGGGCAACGAAACCGGCTGCCGAAGAGCTTGAGGACGAAATTGAAACCGATCTCTCCGGGCGTGACGGATCCGAGGAGCGGCAGGCGCGCCGGACGCCGAAGGGCGAAGGGCGACGCAGCTTCAATCGCCGGACGGACTTGGCTGTCACACTGACGGAGGACGACCTGCACAGGGTTTTATCCCAACCCCCTGGCACCCGCGTGACAATCGACCTTGTGGTCGGTGAACCAAGCGGGGCCTGGAAGACGTCGTTGGCCGAGCGCGTCGAGATCAAGCGCCAAAAGGCGCCGCCCAGCACGGACGACCTTCCTGATCGGCGGCACCCCGCGCGTCTGCACTAAGGGGCACGATCTTGCCCCTGCCTCGGCCGGTTCGACCCGGCCGGGGCAGTCTCCCGGCGGTCCACCTACATTGTCGGGCCCAAGGCAGGCAGGCCTGCGCGGCGCCCGACCTGCCGGCTCTCGTAGATGTTGTTCGGCCCTCATGGCCATCTCCCGAAGCAACGCTGCGTCACCGGCTACGGCCGGATCACGCCAAGTGTGTTCCGTAAGCCCAGAGGGCGTACCGCGCCTGCGGGCGCGTTCCAGCGGCGGCGGCGAACATCGTCGAGACCACAATCCGGGCACGCTCACCGCAAGGGCTGAAGGCGGTGCGTGAGGTAAATGAGATCGGCCGCAGGCGGCCCTCCCCAGACCTCAACGGCTCCATCACCGCGACACGCGGGCGGCAGCCGCATGTCCGAAAGGCAATCTCCATGAACGCCAACCAACGTCGCGAACGAGTATCCAGCCGCGCGCGAAATCACGAGAACCTCGCGGATGCCGCCGTGGCGTATGCCCGGCGGGGCCTTGCCGTTCTGCCGCTTCATACCATCGAGCAAGGCGTCTGCACCTGCAGCCGCGGCGGTGACTGCACCAGCCCCGGCAAGCACCCGATTCTTGTGGGCGGCGTGCATGGCGCCACCTGCGACCCGACTGCGGTCGCGCGCTTGTGGCAGGATCACCCTGCCGCCAACGTCGGGATTGCCACTGGCGCTGTCTCTAACCTTGTCGCGATCGATATCGACCCCCGCAACGGTGGGAGCGATACGGCCCGAGCGCTCAAGGCCGAACTCGGCCCTCCTCCGCGCTCAGCGCTGTCGCTGACGGGCGGCCGTGGGCAGCACTACATGTTCAGCTACCCCGACGGAGGTCTTCCGACACGGCACGATCGCGCCCTTCTTCCCGGCGTCGATGTTCAATCCGATGGCGCCTTCATTGTAGCGCCGCCAAGCCGGCACGTGTCGGGGCGGCGCTATCGCTGGAAGGACGGCAGAGACGTTCGGACAATCAGACCAGCGACGCTGCCCGCGGCTTGGCTTGAAAAGCTTCGGCAGCCCCCGCCGGCGCCGGAGCCGCAGACAGCAGCATCTTCTTCGCCCGGCAGCATTGTCGAAGGGAGCCGGAACAGCTTCCTGGCCACCTTCGCCGGAACGCTGCACCGGGCGGGTTCATCGCGTGAGGCGTTGAGCGCCGCGCTCAAAGCCGAAAACGCGGCCCGATGCTCCCCTCCCCTCGACGATGCAGAGGTCGAGAGGATCGCAGCTAGCACCACACGCTACAACGATGGTCAGCTGTCTGCCGACGAGGCGGAAGGGGTGATGCGGGCTGTCCTCAACGGGCACTTTGCCGGGGGCGCCCACCTCATCAGGCCGGCCGACGGTCGCTTCTGGACCTATGACGGCACGCGCTGGATCACCCTCGACCGCCAGGTTCTGTCTGGCGTCGTCCTTCGTGCCATCCAGGCCATGCCAGCCCGCCGAGGCCACAACTCGTCGTCGCTTCTGCAACAGGTACTTCGTCTCATTGAGCCGACCGTTGCGACCGCGGGCGACCCGCTTCGCTTCATTGCCGCCCCCCTTCCGGTCATCAACACGCGCACGGGAGAGATCTGGATCGGCGCCGACGGCTCGTTCGAGCTCAAACCGCACGATCCGGCCTCTTACCTCCGCCATCGGTTCGAGGTTGATTACGACCCCGAGGCGACCTGCCCTCGCTACGATCAGGCCGTCCGGGAGATCTTCGGCAAGGCGACTAACCCAAACGCGATGGCGACGTTCTGGCACGAGTTGATGGGCTACGCGATGCAGCCCGACCGGCCGATCGCTACCGTCGTGCTCGGTTGGGGTCCGGGCAACAACGGAAAAACCAAGCTCGTCGAGACCTTCGTCAAGCTCGTGGGCTTCGACCTCGTCCACGCGATGCCGATCGGTGACATCGAAAAGAGCCGGTTCACAGCCGGCAGCTTGCTCGGCAAGCTCGCCATCTACGACGACGACGTTCGGGCCGGCACGCGCCTGCCCGATGGCGATCTGAAGCGCTACAGCGAGGAGAAGACGGTCACCGGCGAAAACAAGTATGGCCCATCGTTCACGTTCACCGCACGCACAGTCGTGGTGATGTTGTTCAACAATCCGCCGTCCTTGGCCGACCTCTCTTACGGTATGCAGCGACGGCTGACTGTCGTGCCGTTCGATCGCACCTTCTCCAAAGAGGAAACGAAGCCCGGTCTGTTCAAATTGATCTGGCAGGAGGAAATGCCCGGCATCTTGAACCGTTACCTCGCCGGGCTTCAGCGCGTTATCCGGCGGGGCTGGCGCCTCACGCCCCCCGCAGCCGTCTTGGAAGCCAAGGCCGCGTTGCTGCGAGCAGCCAACCCGCTCCCGGCCTTCCTCGAAGAATGCTGCGAACGCACGGACGAGGCTTGGGTCAAGGATCTGCATGCGGCTTACGGCGAATGGGCTACGCAGGCGGGCATTACCATGGCACAGCAGCGGCTGTCGTTCGGTCGCAACCTCAAGAGTCTCGGGTTCGAGGTCGTTCATGGGAGTCGAGGCGACAAGGTGATCGGGCTTCGCCTTGCCTCGCGGCCCGAGGCCGGCTGGCCGCACCCCGCCTGACCATAAGGTTCATTATTGGTGTTCGGTGACGAAAGTGACGGGTTGCGGCTTCAGCCCTTATACATCAGCTCAGTTGGCTACTTAGTTGGTTCAAAAAGTCGTCACTTTCGTCACCAGCTACCAGCTGAACCGGGGCAGCTCGATTGAAGATCACTGAGACCGAACTGACCACGGGGAGCGTGCTCCGTCCGTCAACGAGCCTCAGATTGCCTCGCTGATCAACACGAGACCGTGCTCGGCGTCACCACACATCAACTTCGGTTCAGCGCCAGGCAGACGGAATCGCGCGACGATGCCCAGCCTCAGATCGCGGTCGCGGTAAGAGCTTGCAGCCTCGTCGCCGCGCTCTTCCGTTAGTCGGGCGCGAGACCGACCAGACAGCGCGATGCGGATGACGGTGCTCGATGCCGTGGATCGACATTCCGAATACCGGCCCGAAGGCCTCGTCGATGGTGCTGGCCGAGCTCCTACTCGCCGGGGACGCGGCGCGAGAGCGATCGGTGACGACGGGCGCGAGCAGGAGCGGGCCGCCAAGCCTATCAAGGCCCCGGCGGGCCCAAGGGCGGCGACGGGGCTGGCGAGGTGCCTGCCAATCAAGGG
The DNA here is from genome assembly GCF_964242715.1 of uncultured Enterovirga sp. Lineage (NCBI taxonomy): Bacteria > Pseudomonadati > Pseudomonadota > Alphaproteobacteria > Hyphomicrobiales > Methylobacteriaceae > Enterovirga > uncultured Enterovirga sp. The sequence continues at coordinate 6,212 of NZ_CAXTAZ010000042.1, read as the reverse complement.
GAAGCATGCTTCGCCCAAGGGTCGGCGACGGGCCCTGCCTCCCAGCCTGCAGATCGGTACTAGCGGCTGCGGTTAGAGCCGCTGAGGCCACGGCGCGTTCCCCTCCTTCGTTGTTGGCGTGGGTCGCGGGCCACCCTTGGCGCTCACGTAAAGACCGTCGGGCAGCATCCCGTTGCCCGACGAGAGGTATGAACATGACGGATCTGAAATCGGGCCGCGCTTGGAGCGACGAACGCCGCAAGCTGCGCATCAAGCTGAGAACGGCGATCGATCGGATCGCTGCCTCGGCGACGCCCGGCGTGCTCACGACCGAGGACATCGCCGAGGCGGTGCTCGAAGCGGTTGTCGGCCAGTATGCGTGGGGCGACCAGAGTGACGAAGCGGCTCGCCAAGTTCAACGGCTGGGCCGTCGGATTGGGGCGGGGGACCGCCTCGAGTTCTAGGGCCAACGAAGGCAACGGGGTCGCCGCTCGGCGGCCCCACAATTTGGAAGACAACCCTCCCAGGGAGCCCTGCCCTACTGTCCTGTGGCTCAAGACATCCACGTGCTGACGGCTCGGATCAGGTGCGCCGCCAGCCGTTCCTGCGGATCGCAGGCACGGTCGGAAGCGCTGTTGTTCCACCCTGCAAGCCTGCGCTCGCCGCGGCGGCGTCCATGCGCTCCTACAAAAAACTTTGCTGGAGCTCAGACGGCGCGCTCTGTCGCGCCCCGCTTCTACGTTCGAGTTCGGCCCTCGTCTCCGCCACGTAAAGGCTCGTGGCTGCCGTGAGCAGCACCTTGAACCTGCACGGAGATGATCATGACCACGCCCATCAGCGCGACCACCGCGTTCGTCCGTTTCGCTCGCCATCTTCGCGGAACTCACCCCCAGGTTCCGATCAGCACCGCCCTCAATGACCAGATCACCGGGTTCATCGACCGTGTGCGCCTAGGCCAACCCCTCGACGATGATGGCGTCGGCTGGGAAAGCGTCGTCTGCAGCATGGCCGAGGGCGCAACCTCACTCGCCTCAGGAGAGCGCCGCGTGCCCTACTGCAGCCTGCCGCTCCTAAGGGTATTTGGCCAGCTCGGCGAGGCGTTGCTCGCTACATGCCCAGTGCGCCTGCCGGCGCCGATCGCGATTGCGCTTTTGATGGATTACCAGCCGCTGCCGTTGCTCTTCGACTGGGCGGACGAAACCCGCGTCGTCACCACGCCGACCGGCATCGAACAGCTTCGCGGCCGAGGCAGCTTCCGGGTGCCCGACGTGCGGCAGGAGGCATGGGAGGACCGGTTCTTCCTTTGGCATATCGAACGCCTCGCAGATCATCAGGGACGCTTAGGCTTGGAGCATAAAGCGGGCGTTTGAAGCCCGGGTGCCCTGGGCCTGCACGGTGAAGTCGGGCTTGGCGAGTGCCTGCCCGATGACCCGGACGCCGGACAGCTCTTCGAAGCCTACTTCGAGAGCGCCCCGGTAGCCGCTTAGCGCTTAGATCGAGCAGCTAGGCCCGTTCGCGATGTAGTAGGGTGACCGGCGTGAGGCCGCTCGCCAATGCTGGGGCGAGTTCGACACCCGTTTGCAGAATTGGGCCGCCAAGGCCCGAGAGCGAGGCCGCAAGGCGACCCAACGTAGTTTGTTGGCGGCGCCCAAAACCGCTGCCGCGCGGCAATCAGGGGCTGCCGCGCTACCTGGCGCAGCGCGGTGCCCTAACAGTTCGCGTTCGCCGGGCGGGGCTTTGTTGCCCCCCGAAGGACCAAGTCAAGGTCACGAGATGGACCGCGAGCGAGACCGCGGTTTTCTGGATGACGTAGCGGGGGCCGTTGACCGTCGAGGCATTCACTCCCGGGCTCTCGCTCGCGATCAGGTGGGTGTTGTGCACCTCGTCATCAGAACGTCGTCTCAAAGGTCGACGTAGGCCCATGCACCCTGACGACGAAGATACACTGCGGGAGTTCGTGCTCGGCTCGGCGTTCGCCACCCATGGGGCTGTCATCACCGACCTCGATGGCACGGCTGTCATCGAACGGGAGGGCCGTGTCCATGTCGCACCGGAGGTGGAGTTCGGGCTCAAGAACCTGAGGGATCTCGGACGTCCCGTGGCGATCAACACGCTGCGTTTTCCGCTCAACGTCGTGCGGACCTTCGGCCGCGCCTGGGCCAGCATCACCGACACACCCTTGCCGCTCGTGTCGCTCAACGGCGCCATCACCGGCTACCTCAACGAGACCAATGGCGGAGCCGTCGTGTTCGAGGAGATCGACGCGCTCGTGCTCACGGCCTCGGAGATCGAGGAGGTCCTGGTCGGCGTGCGCGGGATGGTGGGGGAAGGCGTCACGGACCTGCTGCTGTTCCACTATCCCCGCGACTGGACCGCCGGCGAGATCATCTGGACGCCCGACGAGGGGCGGATCGAGGCGGTGCGCGGCAAGTATGCCAGTGCATCGGAGGTGTTCGGCGGCTCGGTCGCCGAACTCGAGACCCGCCTGCATCAGCGTGACGTGTGCATGATCTTCCTGCTGGTCGAGATCCCGCAGGACCGCCTCATGGCCTACCAGCACGCCCGCCCTAGCAGCTTCGTGACCCATGGCGGCGTCGACAAGCTCGGAGGTTGCAGGCGGCTTGCGGATTCCCTCGGCTTCGACCTCGCGCAGAGTGTGGGCGCCGGAGACACCCCAATGGACACGTTCCTCAACGGGTGCGGCCTCGCCCTGCATGTCGGCCCGATGCAGCTCGAACACAAAGGCCTCTCGGCGACCCTGAAGGTGTCGACCATCCCGGCCATGGGCGAGGTCTTGCAGCGGCTCGCGGAGCTGCAGCGGGAGGCTGTCGGTTGAGCGACCATCCGAACGGCCACGACGCGCCGGCGCTCGGGGCAGAGGAGGCGCAGCGCCTGGCCGAGCAGGTGCTGACCCACCTGCTCGGAAGCCCACCGAGCTCCGTGCGGCCCTTGGGTGGCGGGCTCACGAACTTCGTCTTCGAGGCCGAGCACCCCGATGGGGCGTTGGTGGTGCGGATGAGCGCCACCCCGTCCAAGGTCAAGGAGTACCTGAAGGAGCAATGGGCCATGGCGCGCGCCCGAGAGCAGGGCGTCCCGGTTCCGGAAGTGCTGGAGGTCGGCACGGAGCCGATCCCGTTCCCCTACATGGTCTCCCGAAAGGTATCCGGCGTCGAGGGCACGCACCACCCCGACCGCTTCCGCGTGCTGCGCGAGATGGGCCGGTACGCGAAGATGATCCATAGCGTTCCGACCAACGGGTTTGGCCATACATTCGACTGGTCGGAGAACCGGCTGTCGCGCAAGGACACGTGGGCCGATTATCTCGAGCGAGAGTTTCAGGGGGAACAGAAGCTGAGCTTGCTCGAGCGCCACCAGATGCTCGCGCCACCTGCATTGGAGCACCTGCGCGCCACTCTCCGCGACATCGAAGGCTGGAAGCCCGATCCCGTGCTGAACCACGGCGACCTCAGGCTTAAGAACGTCATTGCCGCTCCGGACGGACAGGTGGTGGCTCTGCTGGATTGGGAGTTTTGCACCAGCAACGCCGCGCCGTACTGGGACCTTTCACTCGCGCTGCACGACCTAAGCGTGGACGCGAAGGAGCAATTCCTGGCCGGCTACGGCATGACGCCGCGTGAGGTCATGGAGGCCGCGCCGGCTCTTCGAGCATTCAACGTCTTGAACTACGCCGTCGCGGTGAACCGGGCGGCCGACGAGCGGGATCGGCCGACCCTTGATAGGCTTCGCATGCGTCTGCAGGGAGGCCTTGATCTCTATGCATTCTGAGGGTTCTTCCGTCGTTACCAGGATCGCAAGAGGGTCCCCGAAGAGCCTCGAGAAACGCCTGAACCGCGTCGTCGAGCCCGCCCGCGTTGTGGAGACTCACGTCAGCCCGAGATATCGGGATCACGTCCGATCTGGCGAGGCGGGGCCCGGGTGGCCATGATCGTCTCTGCCGGGTAGCGTTATTCGACAGGCCAGGACTTCTGGCGGAGCCACGAATTCAATCAGGAGGACGTTCGGGGATCTGGCGCTGAGCGCATCTACCATCGTGCGCGAGACTACCACCGTGCGCGAGACGCGGCAGACGACCGACCGACTCCCTGCGACCAATTGGTCGATCCCCATGGAAATGCCGTAACTCAAGCCGTGGGCGGTTCAGGTCACCGCGAGGCGCCCGCGTCCCGCGCTTGAAAGTTCGACGACCGCTTCGCTTTCGTTAAACTGCCCAAGGCGGAGGAAGCGAGGACATGCCGGTCGAGATCGAGCGAAAGTTCCTGGTCCTGGGTCACGACTGGCGCTCGGGCACCATTGCCCAGCGGTTCTGTCAGGGGTACCTGGCCAGCGGCAACGGGGTTACTGTTCGGGTTAGGCGTGCAGGACCTCGGGCGTACGTCACCATCAAAGGAGTCGCGACCGGGATCGTGCGGCCTGAATTTGAGTATCCCGTTCCCGTCGACGAAGCGGAGCAGATGCTGGCGGACCTCTGTCGACGCCCGCTGATCGAGAAGATGCGTCATGAGGTCCGCTATCGAGGACGCCTCTGGCAGGTCGATGTGTTCGACGGCCCCAACGCCGGGCTGGTCCTCGCCGAGGTCGAATTGAGCCGCGAGACCGAGGCGCTCGCGATGCCACCTTGGATCGGGCGTGGGTCACTCACGACAGACGCTTCAGCAGTTCATCTTTGGCGCAACGCCCATTCGCCGAGTTCATGGATGCCTTCTCCGACTAGTGCTCACCCACCGTGACGCGGGATGGTCGCTATTAGAGTCAGGAATGACATCTCCTAACGATGATAATCCGCACACACAACGCGCTGCTGTCGCGTGACAACCGCGCTGAGGGCGCGGGTCAGCAATCTCGTTTGGTCGCGTTCACTCAGTTTCAAGAGGTTCGCGCCGCTTTATCACCGGGCCGCCCTGCGGTGAGGACTCGATTTCTAGTTCCTAAGCGGCCTCTTGGGCAGGGTCGGTTTCTGTTTCCGGGCTGGCATTCGGCCGTGAGGTCGAACCGGCCTCCTCAGAAACGGCCTTGCGGCCGAAGCCGGACGTTTTGGCGAGTTCGGATCGCCGCATGGTGTAGTTCGGGGCAACCATGGGGTAATCCGACGGAAGCCCCCACTTCTCGCGATACTGAGCCGCCGTCAGACCGCGTCCCGAAAGATGGCGCTTGAGCGTTTTATAACGCTTCCCGTCCTCAAGGCTGATCAGGTAGTCCGGCGTGACCGACCTTTTGATCGAAACGGGTGGCGTAAGTGTCGGGGCTTCTGGCGTTGGCGGGGGCAATTCTAGGGCGGCAAGCGCTTTATTTACGGAGCTGATCAGGCCCTCCAGATCGCCCGCGCGCACAGCGTTGTTGCCGACGTAGGCAGATACAAGGTCGGCAGTCAGGGCAACAATCTGCCGCGATTTATCGGACTTGGGTTCCAAGACGTGTTCTCCGACCGGTTCTTAGCCCCTCAACAGAGGATCACATCGAAGGGTCAAATTCGATCCTGTCGAAACTTTTCAGGCTAACGCCAACTAGGCGACAGAGGGCCGCGTCGTTTCCGAAGCGACCCTCCATGAGAGCTGGCGGTCGGTGCTAACCGCCGCTGCCGCCCCCGCCGCCGGTACCGGTGTTCGGAACCGCCCGGGACGGCTGTTCGGCGTTGCTACCGCCGGCGGCATTATTAGTGACAGTACCCGCGCCGGTGCCTTCGGTGGTGGTGACGCCGCTCGCACCTGGGCCGCTATTCGCCTGCGCCGGAGAGCCCGGCGTCATCGCACCCGGAGCCATCGCAGGCGGCGAGACCGGTGAGGTGGGAGCGGTTTGAGCGAAAGCCGGCAAGGCCGCGCACAAGGTGAAGGCAATCGTCAGACTCTTGCGCATGCATCCTCCAAAAGGCCGAGCCAAACGCACTGTTGACTCAACACTGCCCTTACAAAGACCTGAGAGTGGCCTTGTTCCCGATGCTTGAGCTTGATCTCAGACATTATGTTTGAGAGATTTGTCACATTACTGTCACGTTATCGCCGGGCCGGAGAACCACTCCTCTGATGACGCCGGCAATCCGTTTGAGACAGTCGTCCCCCGCTTGGTGGCCCAGCTTGTCGTTCAACGCTTTGAAGCGGTCGATGTCGATCATAAGATCGGGTGGGATTTCGGCAAGCCGCTTAATTGCATCCGCAATCCGGGACGCTAGAGCGGGTTCAGCTCTTTCCGATTCGAAGCGGGATTCACGGCTGGGGTTT
>NZ_CAXTAZ010000041.1:0-46574 GCF_964242715.1 uncultured Enterovirga sp. | reverse complement strand
CCAAACCCCAGCCGTGAATCCCGCTTCGAATCGGAAAGAGCTGAACCCGCTCTAGACTAGGTGTTTGATCCCGCAGTGTGGTGATACGGTCCGTCACCATGCTGCGAAGGACGCGGTATGGGCCAGGTTCTCCACGGCAGCGCCACGACGACAGAGGCGGTCCGTCGAGCGATACAGCATAGTCAAGCGAGCCTGAGGGCGCTGGCGAAGCGCTACGGGATCAACCAGAACACCGTCGCGAAGTGGAAGCGACGGACCTCGGTCGCCAATGTGCCAACCGGTCCGAAGGAGCCTCGATCGACGGTGCTGTCGGTCGAAAACGAGGCCGTTGTGGTCGCCATTCGTCGGCACACGCTTCTGCCGCTGGACGACTGCCTCTACGCGCTCCAGGCGACGATTGCGCACCTGACGCGCTCATCCCTGCATCGCTGCCTTCAGCGTCACGGGATCAGCCGTCTGCCGGAGGTCGACGGCGACAAGCCCGACAAGCGCAAGTTCAAGAGCTATCCGATCGGCTACTTCCACATCGCCGAGGTCCGAACCGAGCAGGGCAAGCTCCATCTCTTCGTCGCGGTCGACCGCACCTCGAAGTTCGCGTTCGTCGAGCTGCACGAGAAGGCCACGACGCGGGTCGCAGCCGAGTTCCTGGCAGCCCTTCTCATGGCCGTGCCGTACAAGGTCCACACGGTGCTGACCGACAACGGCATCCAGTTCACGCCGCCGGGCGCTGGAGGCTCGGCTGTCCCCGAGATCCGAGAAGCGCTGGCCAACGGAGAACTCTTCCGTGCTCATGCCTTCGAGTTCGCTTGCGCGAAGGCCGGGATCGATCATCGAACTACGAAACCGAAGCACCCGTGGACCAACGGCCAGGTCGAGCGAATGAATCGGACCATCAAGGACGCGACCGTCAAGCGCTTCCACTACGACGATCACACACAGCTTCGGCGCCACCTCAACGACTTCGTCTCGGCCTACAACGCCGGACGCAGACTCAAGACGCTCAAAGGCCTCACGCCCTACGAGTTCATCTGCAAACGCTGGACGGCCGAGCCGGACCGCTTCATGATCAACCCGCTCCAGCAAATGCCGGGACTAAACAGTTGCGCTTCAGCCGCATAGCGAGGGCGCCGCGACGACAGGTGAAGGGCGCCCCAACTCTCTGTGAGAGCCTCCAATGTCAGAGCGCGCTCGGCTTTCTCTGCATCAGCTTCGGCCTTCCGCTTCCGACGCTCGGCGGCGGGATCGATGCCGCGCGCGACATCGCCGTGGCGGGAGCGCGCCGCCGCCCTCGCCTGCTCGATCGTGATCGAGCCCCAAACGCCGATCGGCTCGCGGACCTCCGGCCCATCGCCTTGACCGTCCACTGGACGATGAACGTCTGGTGCCCTTAGCCGTGATCCGCAGCCCAGACCGCGCACCTCGTCCTCGAAAACAAGCATGTCCTTCCTGCCGGGCGGCAGCGTCATCGCCTTCAGCGACCGATCTGAGAACTTCGCCATCGTGACTCGCGGACCCGGTGCGGACCTTGCGGACCCGTATGTTGTGACGGGCCGTGTCGGCTTATGACGGCACCGTCCTCACAAAGTGTGTAATGCAAGGGCTCGCGTCGTTTCGTGGCGTTCTCTGTCGGTTCTCGCCCGCATACTACGAATCAGGGGTCAGAGGTTCGAATCCTTTCGGGCGCGCCATTTTGAACCACCGAGGTGATCGGCAGCCAAGGCGGTCCTATATCCGCCGACCGGCCGCCTCCCGCCGGGGTCTCCGGTATCAAGGCTTCGGGTTCGGGTGATGGCCCAGGCAAGCGTGCTATCGTGGCCGCTCATGCCAACGAATCTTCCTCGTCGTTAGAACGCGTCCAGGCCCCTTCCGCCAGAGCTGACGCGATTGCTTTGGTTGGAGGCCGCCGTCGGCCTGCCGGTCGGCATCGCCGTGATCGTGGTGGCCATCATCTATGATCTCATCTGATTCATCTTCGGGATTCGTATAGCCGCATGCTGACCCATCGTCGTCCGCTGGATCACCCTCTCGTCGTTCAGTCGCGAGTGATCCGCGCTCTCATGCTGCGAGATATCCGGACCAGGTTTTTTGGTCATGGCCTAGGGTACCTGATATCGATCGCATGGCCGCTCGCCCATTTGACCCTTCTGATCGTGATTTATTACTTTACCGGTCGTGTAGCGCCCTATGGCGACAGCCTGCTGCTATTCTTTGCAACTGCACTGGTTCCAACCATCTCGTTCATGTATATTTCGCGGTTCATCATGTTGGCCGCACTCGTGAACAAGCCGCTCGTACATTTTCCTGTCGTCAAGATTGTGGACCTGTTTCTGGCGCGCGGCGTCCTAGAGGTATTTGCGTCATGCATCATGACCCTCGTTGTCATGGGTACTCTCTACTGCCTAGGGATCGACGTTGTTCCTCCCAAGCCGCTGGAAGCGGGCTATGCGCTACTCGCATCATTTCTGCTGGCATTCGGCCTTGGTTTCCTCATGGGTCTCATCGCAATGGCCCTTCCGGGCATCGTCATTGCTTACACGCTTGTAACGATCGTGCTCTACATCACCTCCGGCGTGCTTTTCGTAGCAGATGAACTTCCCGCGGCCGCCCGATATGCGCTTTCGTGGAACCCGATATTCCATGGAGTCGAGTGGATGAGAACGGCCTATTATCTTGGATATCGGGCTGAAGCACTCGACAAGGCGTACCTGATATCGTTTGGGATCGGTTCACTGTTCATCGGGCTCATAACAGAGCGGCTGGTGCGCGGAAAAATGCTGGGCGGCTAGCGAGCCATGAGCGTTGGCGCTGCCCTTCCTGACGATCACCGGCCTACGTCTCGGCCGGGACTTTCATGCCGTCGAGCAATTCCTCGAGCCGTTGGTCGATCTCGGCTCGCGCGACCCCGGCAAGAGCCCAAGCCGAAACTGCGATGAAGATCGGGCGGACACGCGGGTCTACGGCTTTGCCCCGGATGATCCAGGAGGCGAGCAGGCCACTCGTGTAGTTGTATCGGAGCACGAAGGAGTCGATCCCGACACCGTTCAAACGCCCGCTGTTGAACGCGACCAGCCAGGCAAGTGCGGCCCTTTCGCCCGAATCCTGCTCGCTCAGCACTCGCCCGATGCGCATCCGCCGGTCATGGTCGAGGTCCAGGGCCAGCTTTCCGAACCGGACGGCGGCCAGGACGGCGGCCGTGGTTCTAGACGACCAACCCTCTCGCAGCCCACGCTGGCTGTAATCGTCGACATGCCCTCCAAGCTCGTTCCTGACCCGCCGCTCCGTGCCGTCATGGCTGAGGTCCGCCAGGTAAGAAACGACGACGTATCTGCGGATTCGCAGTCTCAGGCCTCGAGCCATGCCGATCCTAGGCGCCGGGATTGTCCTGCGATCCCGAATTATTTTTTAATGTATCTTCAGAGACTTGTGCGCGCTCTAGTGAGATTTAGCAATACGACATCTGCTTGCGGCAGCATCGGCGTTCGGAGTAACTTGACTAGGCTTCGTCAGCACCGCGCGACAACAACTCTTGGAGGCGCTTCGCGTTGAGGGCCCTGTTGATCTTGCCGCTTGAGGTCTTCGCGACCCAATCCCTCGACACGAACTCGACGACCGATGGAGCGATCCCAAACGTGGATTCCACGGTCTGCACCACCTGCCGACGAAGGCTTCTCAGGTCCGCGCCGTCATCGGCCGGTTCGAGCGCCAGAGCCAGCTCATTGGTGGCCGAGGCGGCGGAATAGAGGGCGAGAGCTGCGTTGCGGCCGGGTCGTAGCCCTGGGATCTCGCTCAACGCGGTCTCAACGTCGTGGGCGAAGATGTTTTTGCCTCGCGTGACGATCACGTCGTCCTTTCTGCCCAGGACGAAGAGCTTACCATCAACGAGCAGGCCGTGATCACGGCTCGCATACCAACCTTCCGCGTTTACCGCGGGTTGGTCCGAGTGGCGGTAGGCCTCGATCATGTAGGGCGACCTGATGAAGATCTCGCCGACGGTTCCGGCCGTGACCTCCTCGCCGTCGTCGCCGACGATCTTGATATCGACCCCCGAAACCGGAGAGCCGGAGGAAAGCACGTCAGACGGGGTTCGGCCCGAGCCCTCGGTTCCGAGCGCCGCGACGTCGGCCCCGACCTTTGTCTGAGTGATCGCGAAGACGTTCTCCGCCGCAGCATAACAGACCTGAAGCGACCCCCGGGTCACGTGGCTCGGACCGAGCCTCTCGAGGAAACGGTCGAACGTGCTGGCCTTGCACGGCTCCGAGCAGTTGATGAATGCCCGCATACGGGCGAGATCCCATTCGGATCCATCTTTGACCGCATTGGCGATATGGGCAAAGGCGAAATTCGGCAGCCAGCACAGCGTGGCGTCGAAGTCGACCATCAGGTCGAGCAACCTCGTCGGCCGGTTCACCCACTCGAAGGGGTCCATGGCGATGACCGGGACGCCCTCCAACAAGGGGAGCAGGAAGGAGGTGACCAGGCCCATGTCGTGGTACAGGGGGAGCCAGGACGCGATCCTGTCCTGGCAGCTGAGGCCTATCGCTTCGCGATAGGCGGCGATGTGGCTCAGGACGGCCCCATGGGTGAGCGCCACCCCCTTTCGCGGCCCTGTGGTTCCCGAGCTGTATTGGATCAAGCCCGGATCGGAGGAGCGGACCGCAGGCTTGGATTCCCAGCCGGCAGCAACAGGAACGCAACCCGCATCGACCGCCCGGTCCAGGAACTCCGGCAGATGCGTGCCGATGAGGTCCACCCCGGCCGCGTTCGTCACGATCACGCGAGCGCCGGCATTCGAGAACAACTTGCGTTGCGCTGACCAGTAGATGTCCGGTTTCGATTTGGTGTTGAACGGGGTGTAGAAGGCCGGGACCGCCCCTATGGCCCAAGCTCCCACATAGGCGCCATACTGGTCGGACCCATGCGGCAGGAAGATTGAGATTTCCTCGCCAGGGGCTACGCCGACGCGTCGGTAGAATTCCGCAAAGCGGCTCGCCGAAACATGCAGGTCCCGAAAGCTGAGATCGGTCGTCGTGGGGCCGGTGACAACGCGGCAGAAGAGCCGGTCGGACCTCTCGGTCGCGGTCGCGACGAACGCTGCCCACAGGTTCGGATATGTCAGCTGCCGTCCTCCGCCGGCATGTCCTCCGTCATGTAATCGCGGATGTAGCTCTCGAACGTGAATAGCCGGCCTAGGATGGGGTAGATACGATCCTCTGACCACCACTTCAGATCGAAATGCTTCGCGACCGCGGGATGGATAGGTACCTGCTCGACGGCGAAGGGGTCATGCACCGCGAAATATGAGCGGGCGTCTCTGACCATCGCCGGAATGTTTCCCCGGTGCAATTGGGCGAACTTCCTGCTGCCCAGGATCTGAGTGACCAGGTTCACCATCAGCTCGACGGAGGGATGGTGATTTTCGTAATACAGGCACTCCTTCGTGAAGTTCGTCGTGACCATGGCCGCGAACTGAAGATCCGACGCCTGCTCTCTTTGGAACATGGCGATGACCTGCATCGTATGGAAATGGTCTAAATCGACGTGCTTCTCGACATCATAGGCGAGATAGGCTGCGACCCGCTGCTCCAGGTCTGGATATTGCCGCACCATCTCCATCGCGACCCGATCCGTCCAAGGCATCGGATAACGTCCATACGGGAGCCCGGGCTTGATTTTCTGGCGGGGGTCCACGCCCAGCAGCGGCCAGAGCGTGTTGAAATGCAGCGTCGGAATATTGATGGAAACTGCATCCTCCGGGAGGACCGCCCGCTCCTCTTCGGAAAGGTGCGTGGCGGCCTGCCAAGGGCCGAGGTCCTGGATGATCAGGCGGGTCCGACTCAGAATTTCATCGGGGATAGGGTGCGTGGTCCTGTCGACCGTACCGAACTGGTACTGAAAGTCGAACTTGTCCCGGCATTCCTCGGTTTCGCGAATCGCCACGAGGGCGGCGTGTGAGATGCACGTCCCGAGCGCAAGAACGACCGGCTTCATGCGCATAACCTATCGACCGCCGCGACCATGTCGCCGACACAGGTAAAATCCTGTACGACGTAGGGATCGAACTGGATCCCGAACCTTTCCTCGATGGCAGAAATCAGGAAGGTATGTGACAGAGAATCCCAACCGTTGACGTCCGCAGCGGTGGTATCGGCATCGATTTGATCGCTTTTTACCCGAAAGACTTTGGCGATAACTTCGCCCACGGCAGTGAGAGTGTCGCCCGCCATAACATGCCGACCCTGGCTCAAAGGCTTGAGGAGCGCGTGCATAAGGCGAGCCGGGCGGCACGGCAAGCGCCGGTACAGGGCAGGCGCCTCTTCAGGCGCTAGTTCTCAAGACGACGCTGTTCGTGCGCGAGTTCCGGTTAGCGCCAGCCGCCGTCGCGGCCGGCGCCGTATCCCTCGTCTGGCTCGGTTCGTCGCGCCTCGAAGGCGACCGACGCGCAGGACCGCGGTTCGATCGTCATTCGCGATAACACGTTGCGGACGCGGTCTTGCCGTGCCGGGACGCCCGCCCGCCACGACCAGCTCGACCCGACCTGTGCCCGAGACTTGCATAGCCGAGGTCGACGAGCCCCGTCGTCACGCCCGACCGGCTGCCCGGATCCGCTCAGGCGCACGTTCAGCCGTCCTTCAAGTTTCCCGAGATAGATCCTCGTCCAAAGGCAGGAAGGCTTGATGAGCAGCACATTCGACGTCGCGAGTCTGTGGACCCCAAGGGTTCTGGGGAGGGCCAAGCTCGACCAGAGGCATTCTTCCTATGTGATCGAGGCTCCATTCGAAATGGAGGCCGACATCCGGGAGCTGATCGGAACCACTCTCCTGTTGGATGACCGGGCATGGGAGATTCGGGGCAGCGTCCCGTCCATGCCGACCGCCTCTGTCCGGAAGGGCCAGCCGATCGAGCTGTTGGTCGCGGCCAGGATCTGAGGGAGGCCAGCGAGTCAGTTGCATCGCCTCTCCCTATGCTACCTGACGATGTCCGCGCGCTCGCGCGTCTCCTGCCGGAGGTGATCGAGGGCGCTCACAGGGGCCATCCCGACTTCCGGGTGGGCGGCAAGATCCTGGCGACTCTCTGGACGGAGGAAGATCGGGTGGTCGTCAAGCTCACCCCGGAATGGCAGGCGCTCATGACGGAGGCGCAACCCGACGTGTTCGAACCGATCGCGGGTTCGTGGGACGCTCGCGGCTGGACCAATGTCGACCTGAACTCGGCCGACGAAGACACGCTCCGTCATGCCCTTCTCTCGGCCTGGCGGACGGTTGCCCCCCGGAGGCTGGTGGCGGCGTTTGAGCCTTCTGCCTGATTCGAAAATGGTCTCGGGATGGTGGAACCAACCAGGTTCACAGGGATTATGTCTCCAACGGCCCTTGCCCCCAATCGGGCCGCCACCTTTCGGGCGCGACTGCGAATAGCGGTCGCGCCCTTTTTCTTGCATCGACGCGGCCGGTATCCGGGCAACGCTGCTCCTTCGTGAGCTGCGTGCCCCCGGACCGAGAGGTTAACCCGCTCTTCAGGGCAGCGATCGGATGCTCCGTATCAACGTGACTGAATGGCGGGTCTTGCCCAGGCGCGCGGTTCGAGGAGAACGATGATGCTTGACGCCGCCATCCTGAACGCCATCGGGCGCCAGCTTCGTAACCTCTATCCGGTGAAGTCGAAGGACGGGAACCAGGATCGGGAGCGGCAGCCGCTCCTGCCAGCCCAGCAGCAAGCGCGGCGCGAAAAGACCTCGTAAGCGCAGCTTCGGCGATGAATTGGGGCGGCGGGACGAAGCGCGTCCGGATCCAGGATCGGCTGGCCTTTCGGCGCTGGTCGCTCCCGGCAGACCTCACGGTCGATGAGGGTGCCTCCGGGCCCGCTTGATCCCAGGCTCCGCAGCCGCCAAGCTCCTTTGCAGCTCAGAGCGATTGCCGGCGGTCGGATCGGCCGGGGACGCATCGAGCGCAGGGATGGCCACATGTCACGGAAACTGATCGCGAGCGCAGCCGCGCTCCTCCTCGGCACGGCCGCGCAAGCCGACATGATCGCGGGCTGGGACGTGTCGACCAAGCCGGACAGCGACGGCGTGTGCTCGATCCAACACAATTACATCGACAAGAATGATGGAGACGCGAAGAATTCCGTCGTCTTCACCTTCGGCAAGGCCAAGGACGGCACATCGATCCTGGTCATGGTCTTCGGCTATTCGAAATGGGACTGGACCAAGGGCGACAAGGCCACAGCCGATCTCATCGTCGGCGACACGGTCGAGCATCGAGCCGCCAATTGGGAGGCGGCAACCACGAATGTCCTCGTCGGGACCTTTTCGGGCGCCGACCCGCTCTTGCAGCCGATCAGCCGGGCGACCCAGATCGCGCTCCGCTTCGACGGCGACAAGGACAACGAGGCCTGGTTCGAGATCCCGGACGCCGGCCAGGCCATCGGCGCCGTGCAGATCTGCCGCGGGCAGATCAAGTAGGCCGGCGCTTAGTGGGACGAAACGGCCTTTCGGACGATCCGGAGCGAAGGCCTGCTTCGCCGGCCTGATCCGGTTCGCGCGCGGATGTCACCGCGCTGCAACAGCTTTTCGGGACCTGCTCTCATGCCGTCAAACGCCCGTTAACGTCGTTCGGGGCATGGCTTAGGGCTGTTGCGTTGAACGGATCGTTGTTCATGACACTCGCGTCGCGCCTTCGAACACGGCTGGGTGTCATGCTGCGGGTGGGAACCGCCGGCGCCATCGCGCTCGGGATCGCGGCCTGTGCGGCCCAGGTCGGCCGCGACTCGTATGGCGACGTGAAGCCTCACCCCGGGGTCGAAAAAGCTCACGCGCTCCCGATCCATGGCATCGACGTCTCGCGCTGGCAGAGACGCATCGATTGGGCTTCGGTCGCGGCCTCCGGCAAACGCTTCGCCTTCATCAAGGCCACCGAAGGCGGAGACCATGTCGACCCGCTCTTCCTGCAGAATTGGGAGGGCGCCCGCCAGGCCGGCGTCGCGCGCGGCGCCTACCATTTCATGTTCTGGTGCCGCCCCGCCGAGGATCAGGCCGTCTGGTTCCGCAAGGTGGTCCCGCAGGATGCGAGCGCCCTGCCCCCGGTTCTCGACGTCGAGTGGAACGGCGAATCGAAAACCTGCCCGGGCAAGCTCAGCCGCCCGAAGGCGCTCGAGATGATCCGCCTCATGCTTCGCGAGATGCAGGCCCACACGGGCAAGCGGCCGATCATCTACACGGACATCACCTTTCACGAGGACATCCTCGAGGGCGAACTCCGGGAGTATGCGCATTGGATCCGCTCGACGGCCGCCGAGCCCCATGTCCGCTACAAGGATCGCACCTGGACGATCTGGCAATACACGACGACCGGGCGTGTCCCGGGCATCTCGGGGGCGGTCGACCGGAACGCCTTCCACGGCTCGGAAGCCGAGTGGCAGGCCTTCGTCCGAGGAGGCTGCGACTCGCGCTTTGGCTGCGGGTAGCGGACGCGTGACGGGGACGCTCCCGGAGGTGTAGAGCCCGCCAGAGCCATCTCCGCCGGACGAACCCGATGATTCCGAACGCCACGCGCGACTTCAATTTCGACCTCGGCGAAACCGCCGACGCGATCCGGACCACGGTTCGGGATTTCGCTGCGAACGAAATCGCGCCCCGCGCCGACGAGATCGACCGCACCAACACCTTTCCGCGCGACCTCTGGCCCCGGATGGGAGCGCTCGGGCTGCACGGCATCACGGTGGAAGAGGAGTTCGGCGGCACGGGGCTCGGCTATCTCGAACACGTGGTCGCGATGGAGGAGGTGTCGCGCGCCTCTGCCTCGGTCGGGCTGTCCTACGGCGCGCATTCGAACCTCTGCGTGAACCAGATCCGCCGCAACGGCTCGGAGCCGCAGAAGCGGAAATACCTGCCAGGTCTCATCTCGGGCGAGCATGTCGGCGCGCTTGCCATGTCGGAGCCCGGCGCCGGCTCGGACGTCGTCTCGATGAAGACCCGGGCCGAGAAGCGCGGCGACCGCTACGTCCTGAACGGCTCGAAATTCTGGATCACCAACGGCCCGGAGGCGGAGACGCTGGTCGTCTACGCCAAGACCGATCCGAATGCCGGCACGCGCGGCATCACGGCCTTCCTGATCGAGCGCGGCATGAAGGGCTTCTCGACCGCCCAGAAGCTCGACAAGCTCGGCATGCGGGGATCGGACACCTGCGAACTCGTCTTCGAGGATTGCGAGGTGCCGGAGGAGAATGTGCTGGGCGAGGTCGGGCGCGGCGTCGGCATCCTGATGTCCGGGCTCGACTACGAGCGCGCCGTGCTGGCCGCGGGGCCGCTCGGCATCATGCAGGCCTGCATGGACGCGGTGATGCCCTACGTCCACGAGCGCAAGCAGTTCGGTCAGCCGATCGGCACCTTCCAGCTCGTCCAAGGCAAGGTCGCCGACATGTACGTCACGATGAATGCCTGCAAGGCCTATGTCTACGCCGTGGCCAAAGCCTGCGACCGCGGCGAGACCACGCGCGAGGACGCCGCCGGCGCGATCCTCTACGCGGCCGAGAAGGCCACGCAATGCGCGCTGGACGCCATCCAGCTCCTCGGCGGCAACGGCTATATCAACGACTACCCGGTCGGCCGCCTGCTCCGCGACGCGAAGCTCTACGAGATCGGCGCCGGCACGAGCGAAATCCGGCGCATGCTGATCGGGCGGGAGCTGTACGACAAGGGCGCTTGACAGGTATCTACCTAACTGCCTAGTAGTTCTCCCTTCAGAGGAGGCAGACATGGCGACTGGGGAATTCCAGCGCATTATCGATACCGAGACCAGCATCTCCGGAAAGATTCGAGCTCTGGACAGGGCTGGGGTCGCCCGCGCCGACATCGCTCGCCTGTTGAACCGACGCTATCAGCACGTCCGTAACGTTCTGGAGGGTGATAAGCTTCGAGGTGACGCCGTCGTAACGTCCGGCTCTGGTTACAACCTATCCGATCCTGGCCACAACGCACCGGGTCAAGTCACTGGGGCGCCGGACCTTTCTCCGCCAGGAGCGGGACGCACGGTCGAAAGGCTGGCCGTGAACGCCGACGGCACTCTCACCGTGCCGGCGCACATCGTTTCCACGCTGGGGGCGCGGCCCGGTGATGGGGTGGTCGCTGTCGCCGAGGTCGGAGAGATGACGGTGCTGTCGCCCGCGATGGCCATGAGCCGTGCCCAGCAACTGGTCCGCGAGCTTATTGCAGGCGAGGATAGCTTGGCGGAGTCCCTCCTGACGGATCGTCGCCGCGAGGTTGAGAGCGACATCCGTGGCTGAGGCCGTCCTCGACGCCTCGGCCGTGCTCGCGTTCCTTCGGGGCGAACCAGGAGAAGACGTCGTCCGAAGGCTGCTTCCCCGATCCCTCCTGAGCACGGTCAATCTCACGGAGATCATCGGCAAGCTCGTCGAGCGGGGGCTGTCGGGACCTGAGGCCGTCAGGCTCGCGCGAGAATTGCCGTACGAGGTCGTCTCATTCGACGCCGAGCTCGCAGCGTCAGCGGGCTCACTCTGGGCTCGAACCCGGGGCTCCGGCTTGTCCCTTGGCGACCGCGCCTGCCTCGCGCTCGCCGGCCGGGAAAAGCTCCCGGCCGTGACTACGGATCGTCGCTGGAGTGCAGAGGACACGGGGGTTCGCGTTCAGCAGATTCGGCCGGACTGACGTCGCAGTGGAGCGGCTCGGCTCGGCCCGGCCGTCCCCCCTCACCCCGCCACCTCCGGCAGCACCAGATCCTCGTCGATCGCCTGCTGGAAGGCCGCCACGACGTGCTGGTAGGAGCGCTGGGCGTCCTCGTTGCCGGCCGCCTGCATGTTCGGCTTCGTCATGAACAGGAGGAGCGAGCGTCCGGTCGCCGTGTAGTTATGCCCGATCGCGAACAGGGGCAGATCTTCGAGCTCCGGCTGGTTCGTATCGATCAGGAGCACCCATTCCGAGCCACCCGGCGCCTGCGGCAGCTTGCAATTCACACCGTCATGGTGGGCGTTGAAGACCATGTAGAGCGTGGCATCGGTCCCGAGACGGCGGATGCCGCTCGCTTGGGCTCGTCCGTCGAGAAGCACCCCGACGCAGCGGGCGTTGCCGTCGCCCCAATGTTCGTCGGTCATCTCGTCGCCGGCGGGCGTCAGCCACGTAACGTCCTTCGAACCGAGCTCCTCGTCGTATTGACCGGTCAGGAAGCGACCGCGCCGCAGCATCGGCAGCGCCTGCCGCAGCGTGATCAGCTTCTGCACGAAGAGCGCGAGCTCGCGCGAGGGACCGGGCACCTCCCAGTCGATCCAGCCGATCTCGGAATCCTGGCCATAGGCGTTGTTGTTGCCGCCTTGCGTGCGGGCGAACTCGTCTCCCGCCAGGATCATCGGCGTCCCGCGCGAGAGGAGCAGCGTCGCCATGAAGTTCCGGATCTGGCGATAACGGATCTCCTTGATCTCGGGGTCGTCTGTCGGACCCTCGACTCCGTAGTTCGACGAGATGTTGTGCGAATGCCCGTCTCGGTTGTCTTCTCCGTTCGCTTCATTGTGCTTCTCGTTGTAGGACACGAGGTCGTTCAGAGTGAAACCGTCATGGGCGGTGATGAAGTTCACGGTCGCCCACGGCTTCCGCCCGCGCTTGTTGAAGATCGCCGCCGAGCCGGTGACCCGCGAGGCGAGGTCCGGCAGCTTGCCCTCGTCCCCTTTCCAGAACCCCCGCACGTCGTCCCGATACTTATCGTTCCACTCTGCCCAGCCCGGCGGAAAACCGCCGACCTGATATCCGCCGGGACCGCAATCCCATGGTTCGGCGATGAGCTTCACGGAAGACAGCACCGGGTCCTGACGGCAGGAATCGAGGAAGCCGCCGCCCTCGTCGAAGCCATAGGGTTCGCGGCCGAGGATCGTCGCGAGATCGAAGCGGAAGCCGTCGACATGGCATTCCTGCGCCCAGTAGCGCAGCGAATCCGTCACCATCTGCAGCACCCGGGGGTGGCTTAGATTCAGCGTGTTTCCGGTGCCGGTATCGTTGATGTAGTAGCGCTGCTGGTCAGGCAGCAGCCGGTAATAGGAGGCGTTGTCGATGCCCTTGAAGGACAGCGTCGGCCCCATTTCGTTGCCCTCGGCCGTGTGGTTGTACACGACGTCCAGGATCACCTCGAGCCCGGCATCATGCAGGGCCGCGACCATTTCCTTGAACTCGTTGACGAAGGGCGTGGCCAGATAACGCTGCATCGGGGCGAAGAAGCCGAGCGTGTTGTAGCCCCAATAATTCCGGAGTCCCTTTGCAAGCAGGAAGTCGTCGTCGACATAGGCGTGGATCGGCAGAAGCTCGACCGAGGTCACGCCGAGCGAGCGGATGTAGTCCACGACCTCGCTCACCTTGAGCCCGGAAAACGTGCCCCGGAGCGCGTCCGGCACGGCCGGGTGGCGCATCGTGTAGCCGCGGACGTGGGTCTCGTAGAAGATCGTCCGCTCCCACGGGATCTGCGGACGACGGTCGGTTCCCCACGTGAAGGCAGGATCGATGACCCGGGCTTTCGGCATGAAAGCCGCGGAATCCGTGTCGTCGAAAGAAAGATCGTCCGTCCCGGCCACATAGCCGAAGAGGGACGGATCCCAGGTGAGCTGGCCGACATGCTGCTTCGCGTAAGGGTCGAGCAGCAGCTTCGAGGGATTGAAACGGTGCCCGGCCTCGGGCTCATAGGGACCATGCACCCGGTAGCCGTAGGTCGTGCCGGGTCGGGCATCCGGCAGATAGCCGTGGAAGACCTCGTCCGTGTATTCCGGCAGCTCGATCCGCTCGAGTTCGGTCTCGCCGTCCTGGTCGAACAAGCAGAGTTCCACCTTGGTGGCATGCGCCGAGAAGAGCGCGAAGTTGACGCCGAGCCCGTCCCACTTGGCGCCGAGCTGGTTCGCAAACCCTTCGCGAACGCGCGACCTTCGCATGACGTAGGGCGAAGCGCTCGCGGACGCGGGCGCGGTCTTGGTATCGCTCATGGAAGTCCCGTGATGGTCGGAAGGGTCGCCGTCGCAAACGCCCGCCAAGCCCGATCGGGTCCACGTCGACGACACACAAATCTGGGCTCCGGCAGGGTGCGGCGTGGAGGACACGGAGGGGCCTCGACATCGCCGCCCGATGGCGATTGAACTACCGCTGCATCGCCGACGCCAAGGTTGCGCCTGCCGATGGCCTCGCAAGCCAAAGGATCATCATGTCACCGAGCGACTGGAAGGTGCCGCCTTCCGCTCAGCCAAAACCGCAAGGTTATTCCTACGATCTGGAACGCGCGCTCTCGTCCGTGATGGGACTGTCCGCGACGGTGCCGACGGACGCCTTCACGGCCGACACGCTCGGGACCGAGCGGGCCGGCAATGCCGTCCTGATCCGCGAAGACGGGATCGTGCTCACGATCGGCTACCTGGTCACCGAAGCCGAGACCGTGTGGCTGACCTTGTCCGACGGCCGTGTCGCGCCGGGCCACGTGATCGGGATCGACGGCGAGACCGGGTTCGGACTGGTCCAGGTCCTCGCCCGTCTCGACCTGCCTGCACTTCCGCTCGGACGGTCGTCGGCCACGAAGGTCGGCGACCCGGTCGTGATCGGGGGCGCAGGCGGCCGCCGCCGCTCGGTCGCGGGCCGGATCGCGATGAAGCAGGAATTTGCCGGCTATTGGGAATATGTCCTTGAGGACGCTATCTTCACGGCTCCGGCTCATCCGCATTGGGGAGGTACGGCGCTGATCGGAGCCGACGGGCATCTCCTCGGGATCGGATCGCTGCAATTGCAGCAGGAGCGCAGCCCCGACCGCGCCGAGCATCTCAACATGATCGTGCCGATCGACGTGTTGAAGCCGATCCTCGACGACATGCTCCGCCTCGGCCAGGCGGACCGTCCGGCCCGGCCCTGGCTTGGCGTGTTCGCGACGGAGGTGGACGGCCGCGTCGCGGTGGCAGGCGTTGCCAGAGGGGGACCAGCCGAATCGGCAGGATTGCAGCTGGGCGATCTCGTACTCGAAGTGGCCGGACGGCCCGTGGCCGATTTGGCCGGCTTTTTCCGTGCTGCCTGGGCGCTTGGTCCTGCGGGCGTGAAAGTCCCGATGAAGCTGCACCGCGAAGGACGGAGCCTCGACGCGACCGTCCATTCCGTCGACCGCCGCAAGCTGCTCAAGGGCCCGGTCGTGCATTGAGGGCGGCGCCCGTCGAACTTTGCCCTGCCCGGGTCGTTAGCGTGCCGGAACCAGGAGTGCGAAAATGGACAATGATCGAGTGACCGGTACCGTGAACAAGGTCGGCGGCAAGGTTGAAGGCGCGCTCGGCGACGTGACGGGGGACACGAAGACCCAGGCCGAAGGCAAGCTCAACGAAGCGAAGGGCGCGGCCCAGCAGGCCTATGGACAGGCCAAGGATGCCGTGAAGGATTATGCGGACCAGGCGTCGGACGTCGCCGGCGACGTCTACGAGCAGGGTCGCCGCTATGTCGAGGAAGGCCGCCGGCGCTACCCTGATGCCGAACGCTATGCCCGCCAAGGCACGGAGGCCGTTTCCCAGAAGGTGGGCGAAAGCCCGCTCGCCGCGATCCTGATCGCCGGCGCGGTGGGATACATCCTGGCGCTGCTGGTTCACGGCCGGAGCTGATCGGCAGACCGCACCGGTCAGATAAGCGGCCGGCCAACAAACGAAGAAGCCGCCGGACCGCAGCAACGGTCCGGCGGCTTTTTCATGTCACCGGGGTTTCAACCCTGGTGACGGATTGGCTCGCTCAGAAGCCGCCGAACTTGAAGTTCAGGCCGGCCCGGACGATGTGGCCATCGTTCGAGAAGCGGGTCGTGTAGGAATTCGGCGCCGTCGGGGGCACGTTGCCGACGACGATGTTGCTCCTGCCGAGGTCGTAATAGAGGTACTCGGCCTTCACGGTGACGGCGGAGTTGAAGAGCGTGTAGTTCGGGATGGCGTATTCCACGCCGCCGCCGACCGTATAGCCGGTCTCCGTGTCCTTCCGCGAGCCGAGGAACTGGACGTTCTGCGGCGGGGCGAAGTTGTAGAAGGCGGCGCGGTTGTAGACGTCGCCGTAGGCGAAACCGCCGGTCGCGAACACGAGCAGTCGGTCGAAGGAATAGCCGATGCGGCCTCGCACGGTCCCGAGGTAATCCTGGGTCTGGCGGAAGCTGGAGCGATCGCCGCGCGGGCTGACGTAATCGGTCGTGCGGGCGAGATCCGTGAACATGGCATCGGCCTCGATGCCCACGACCACCGAACCGAACTGATAATTGTAGCCGATCTGGCCGCCGCCGACGAAGCCCTCGGGCTCGAGCCCGAACGAGGAAGGCCGGAAGCCTGCCGCCACGTTGGCCGCAGTCACCGCGCCGTTACCGACGGTGGTGACGCGACCCGTGTCGCTGAAGCCGTAGCCGGCGTTACCGCCGATGTAGAAGCCCGTCCAGGTGAAGACCGGAACCGCGACATAGGCCACCGGAGGAGCGCGGCGGGAGGGAAGATCGGCGGCGAAAGCAGCACCGGTCAGGATGGCGAGAGATGCGGTCGACAGGAGAGCAAGCTTTTTCACGGGAGCCTCGACGTGTTCTGATGAGCCGACCATGAGGCAAGCCGCACATCCCGGCTAGTGCATGAGAGACACAGGCCATCCCGGACCCAACAATCGATCACGGAAAGGTGAGTTGCAGGCGGTCTGAACAAGTCCGGCCACGGACGGGCGTAGTTTGCCTCACCCTGGTTGTTAATACTTCGTTCATCAAACCGGCTACGGAAAGCGTTGTCCTGCTCTACGACGGCGCAGGCAGACCCTCATTGCCCGGCGCCAAAAGGCACCCGGCGTCCAATCTGATCAGTGTCGGGAGGATGGTGGGCGCGACAGGGATCGAACCTGTGACCACTGCGATGTCAACACAGTGCTCTACCGCTGAGCTACGCGCCCGAGGGCCCAAGGCCGCATCGGTCGCGGCCGTATAGAGGCTCGTCCGAGCCCGTGCAAGCGCGCCGCGACGGGGTCTGTGTCGTCGTCGTCATGCGACGCGTTCGAAGACCATGGCGACGCCCTGGCCCACACCGACGCACATCGTCGCGAGGCCAAAGCGGCCACCGCGCCGTTCGAGTTCGCCGACCACGTCCATGGCGATGCGGGTCCCCGACATGCCGAGAGGATGACCGAGCGCGATGCCGCCGCCATTCGGATTGACGTGTTCGGCATCATCCCGGATGCCGAGTTGCCGAAGCGAGGCCAGGACCTGCGAGGCGAAGGCCTCGTTCAGTTCGATCAGGTCGAGGTCGGAGACCTTGAGGCCGAGCCGCGCGAGGAGCTTCTCGGTCGCCGGCACCGGGCCGATCCCCATGATTCGCGGCGGCACGCCGGCCGAGGCGAGGCCGAGAACGCGCGCCCGCGGCGTCAGGCCGTGACGCGCGGCTGCTGCCTCCGAAGCGAGGATGATGGCGCCGGCGCCATCGTTCACGCCCGAGGCATTCCCGGCCGTGACGGAGCCGCCGGGCCGGATCGGCTTCAGCTTGGCCAACGTTTCGGCGGTCGTGTCGGGCCGCAGATGCTCGTCCTCTTCCACCCGAACCACCTGGCCCTTGCGGCCGGCGATCTCGACGGCGACGATCTGGGCGCCGAGACGGCCCTCCGCCTGGGCCGACGCGGCGCGCTGCTGCGAGCGGAGCGCGAAGGCGTCCTGGTCCTGGCGCGAGACCTGGAATTCCTCGGCGACGTTCTCGGCCGTGTCCGGCATCGAATCGACGCCGTATTGCGCCTTCATCAGCGGATTGATGAAGCGCCAGCCGATCGTCGTGTCGTGGATATCGGCCGCGCGCGCGAAAGCCGTCTCGGCCTTACCCATGACGAAGGGCGCGCGGGTCATCGATTCCACCCCGCCCGCAATGCAGAGATCCGCCTCGCCCGACTTGATGGCCCGCGCCGCGGCCCCGACCGCATCGAGCCCCGAGGCACAGAGCCGGTTCAGCGTCGCGGCCGGCGTCGAGGCCGGCAGCCCGGCCAGCAGCGTCGCCATCCGGGCGACGTTGCGGTTGTCCTCGCCGGCCTGGTTGGCGCAGCCGTAGAAGACCTCGTCGACATGATCGGCGATGCCGGGGTGACGGCGGAGGAGTTCACGGATCGGAATGGCTGCGAGATCGTCGGTCCGGACAGAGGCGAGCGCCCCGCCGTAACGGCCGATCGGCGTGCGCACCGAACCGCAGATGAAGACTTCGGCCATCCCACCCTCTCCGTCTATTCGGCGGCCCGGCCGAGGGGCGTCCGCGCCTCGACCTTGTATCCCGCGCCCGGCCAATGCTTCGGAGCGGCGCGCGCGTATTGCGGCGGGCGCTCGACCTCGGCCCCCAGCACCTGCGCGGCGTTCCAGGCCCAATGCGGATCGTCCATCACGGTGCGGGCGAGCGCGACCATGTCGGCCCGGCCCGAGGCGACGATGTCCTCGGCCTGTTCCGGCGTCACGATCAACCCGACGCTCCAGACCGGGATGTCCGCCCGACGCCGGACTTCCGCCGCGAAGGGAACCTGGTAGCCGGGGCCGAGCTCGATCTTCGCGCCGAGCGAGATGCCGCCGGAGGTGACGTCGACGTAATGGCAGCCGCGCGCCCGCAGCTCCGAGGCGAAGGCCACCGCCTCCTCGACCGTGACGCCGCCCTCGATCCAGTCGGAACCGGTGATGCGGGCGCCGACAGCGACCGAGGCCGGCGCGGCTGCCCGCACGGCCTCGAACACCCGGAGCGGAAACCGCATCCTGTTCTCGAGCGAGCCGCCATACGCGTCGGTGCGCTGGTTCGAGATCGGGGACAGGAACTGGTGCAGCAGATAGCCATGCGCGGCATGAACCTCGATCAGGTCGAGGCCGAGGCGGACACTGCGCGCCGTCGCCGTCTCGAAGGCCGCGACGATCCGGTCGAGATCGTCTTCGCTCGCGGCCTCGGGGACATGCCAATCATCGGCGAAGGGCAATGCGGAGGCGGAAACCGTCTTCCACGGGTCGCCGTCGGCCGACAGCGCCCGCCCGCCCTGCCAGGGCACCTGGCTCGAGGCCTTCCGGCCTGCATGGGCGAGTTGGATGCCGAGCTTCGCCGACCCGTGCTTGCGGCAGAAGGCGACGATTCGCGTCAAGGCGGCTTCGTTCTCCTCCGTATAGAGGCCGAGATCGCCATGGGTGATGCGGCCCATCTCCTCGACCGCGGTCGCCTCGATGACGAGGAGCGAGGCGCCGGACATCGCGAGTGACCCGAGATGTACGAGATGCCAGTCCGTCGCATCCCCGTGGATGGCGCTGTACTGGCACATCGGAGAGATGACGATGCGATTGGCAAGGTCGAGCTCGCCGAGCCAAATGGGGGAGAAGAGCTGGCTCATCGGTGATCGGTCCTCAGATGCATCGGCCGCCATCGACGGCAAGCACCGTGCCGGTGACCATCTCGGCTTCGTCGGAACACAGGAACAGGGCGGCGTTGGCGATATCGTCGGCGGTCGAGAGACGGCCCCACGGAATGGTGGCCCGGAAGGCTGCCCGCTTCTCCGGCGTGTCCTCTCCCATGAACGAGGCGAGAAGGGGCGTGTCTCCCGCGACCGGCGCGATCGCGTTGACCCGGATCTTGTCGGGCGCGAGTTCGACCGCCATCGACTTCGAGACGAGGTTCACGGCACCCTTCGAGGCGTTGTACCAAGTGAGGCCGGGCCTTGGCCGAAGCCCGGCCGTCGAGCCGATATTCAGGATGATCCCGCGCCCCCGCTCGCGATAATGCGGCACGACGGCATGCGCGAACAGGAAGATCGACTTCATGTTGACGGCGAAGACGCGGTCGAATTCCTCTTCGCCGACCTCGAGCATCGGCTTGTTGCGATGCGTGATGCCGGCATTGTTGACCAGGATGTCGAGGCCGCCAAGCCCCGTGATCGCCTCGGCTGCGACGCTCGCCACCTCGGCTGCGTTCGACACGTCGCAGCGATAGGCCATCGCCGCCGGCCCGAGTTCCGCCGCGGCCCGTTCCACCGTCTCGAGATTGATATCGAGAAGGGCGACCAGGGCTCCCTCCCGCACGAAGGTCCGGGCGATGCCGAGACCGAATCCCTGCCCGGCCCCCGTCACGATGGCGGTCTTGTTCCGAAGCCTCAACGACGCCTCCCACCCTCAACGGACCCGTCGGCCTATCTACGGCCCTAGCCCTTGGCGGGTGTCTCCGCCCTCCCGCCCGGGCCGTCAAGCCGCGAATCGGCGATGTCAGGGTTGCTCGCCGGGCGTGTTTCCGCGAGTGTGTCGGGAGCCGGGGCGTGCGGGTCGGACGCGGAAGCGCGCACCCGCCCGGGCTCTCACGAGACGGCGAGACAGGATCGACCGATGCTGGATCGGGCAACGCGACGGCCGATGACGGCGCTCATC
The DNA here is from genome assembly GCF_964242715.1 of uncultured Enterovirga sp. Classification (NCBI taxonomy): domain Bacteria; kingdom Pseudomonadati; phylum Pseudomonadota; class Alphaproteobacteria; order Hyphomicrobiales; family Methylobacteriaceae; genus Enterovirga; species uncultured Enterovirga sp. The sequence goes on along the minus strand of NZ_CAXTAZ010000041.1, from coordinate 26,214 downwards.
GCGGAGGACGATGCGGGCCAGTCTGCGCTCGGCGCCATGATGCTGCGGGAATTCGATCTTGAGGTCGACGAGGTTCGCTCGGCCGAGGAGGCGATCGAATGCCTCTGCAACCGCTCCGGACAGGTGACGCTGCTGATCGCCGACATCCATCTCTCCGGTGCGATGGACGGCATTGCGCTCGCGCATCGCGTGTCCGTGCTCTGGCCCGGCGTCAGCGTCATCGTGACCTCGGGTCGCCCCGGCATGTGCCCCTCGGACCTTCCCGCACGCGCCACCTACATTCCGAAGCCCTGGCGTGCTCTCGATATTGTCGCGGTCGCCGAGCGCGCCTCCCGGGCCGACCACACGCTTCGGGCGGTCCGGCTCTAGCCCTCGCGCCGTCCCGCCCGAAGAGGCTGAGCCGCGCGGGCGTTTTGAACCGATCCGGAGACGGCAGAGCTTCGCCCCGTCCGCCGATGGACCTCGCCGGCCGATCTGCGCATGGTGCGGGTTTCATGGAGGTCGAGGTCACGGGATGAAGATCGCTCTTGTCGGAACGCGCTGGTTCGGGGCGGAGATGTTCCGACTGCTCAACGCAGCCGGCCACGATCTCGCGGTATGCGCGACGAACGGCGAGGAGGATGCGCTGGCGAAAGCGGCCCGAGGGGCTGAGGTGCCAACGGTCGTGCTCGACAACCCGCACCGCGTGGGGGCCGCCGAGATCCCGGCCGAGTCGGTCGACGTGATCGTCGCCGCCCATACCCACGCCTTCGTGACCGCTGATGCCCGGGCCAAGGCGCGCGTCGCCTCCATCGGCTACCACCCGTCCCTGCTGCCACGTCATCGCGGCATCGCGGCCGTGGAATGGACGATGAAGGAGCGCGATCCGATCGCCGGTGGAAGCGTCTACCACCTGTCCGGCGGCATGGATGCGGGGGCGCTCGCCGCCCAGGATTGGTGCTTCGTCTATCCGGACGACGATGCTGGCAGCCTCTGGCGCCGCGCCCTCGCCCCGATGGGGCTGCGGCTCCTGATGGAGGTGGTGGCCGAGATCGAGACCACCGGTACGGTCCAGGCCTACGATCAGGATACGAGGGCCGTCACCCTCGCACCTCTGCTCGCTCCGGCGGCCTGATCAGCGCGGGGCGGCCTCGAGCAGGGCCGCGATCTTCTGCAGGCGCTTCGCCGCGTCTTCGAGTTCGAAGAGAGCGATCGAGCGCGTGCCGGCCTTGATCGCGCGCTCGCAATCGTCGAGCTGCATCTTCACCACCTTGCGGATCTCGGCGGCGAGCTGTGCCTTGGTCATGCACGATCCCGAGCGGCCCGGAGACGAGCCCTGCCGCGATCTAGGCGAGGAAGCGTCAAGCCCTGGTTACGGCCCCTGGTTACGGCGCGGTATGGCAGTGCGGCCCTGGCGCGGCCTACGGGAGTCGAACCCGTCTCCCCAGCGTGAAAGGCTGGTGTCCTAACCGATAGACGAAGGCCGCATCATGGCCGGGGAGCCCCGAAAGGTCGCCGCCGACGCGCTGCTATAGGGGCAAGGCCGCGCGCGAACAAGCCGGGTGGGGTCTGGGCTTTCCCAAGCGAGGAAGCCCAGACCCGAAGGGTCGATCAAGCGTTCTTGATGTTGTCCGGCACCTTGCCGCCATTCTCGGCAAGCTTGTGCATCACCTGCTTGTGCAGCCAGATGTTCATCGTGGCGCTGTCATTCGTGTCGCCCGTATAGCCGAGCTCCTTGGCGAGTTCCTTGCGGTTGGCGAGCGAGCTATCGAGGTTCAGCAGCGTCATCAGGTCGACGATCGACACGCGCCAGTTCGAGGGGCGTCCGGACTTGGCGGCGAGGTCGGTCATGATCGCCTCGACATCCACGGCTCCGCCGGGCTTGGCCGTCGTGCCGCCGGGCGAGACGCTGGCCGTCGCCGTGGCTCCGGAGGTGCCGCCGGCCGTGCCGGACGCCGCGGAACTTCCTTCGGCCTTCGCCTCCGTGCCGAAGATCTTGGACATGATCGAACCGAAAATGCTCATGGAGTCCTCCCTCACTGTCGAGGGTCGAAAGACCCTGCGGTGCGAGTAGCGTCGGGAGCGCCGTTTGGTTCCGGACAAACTCAAGGGGTTAGGTCACAACTCGCTTCGGCTCGAGCCGGCGAGGCCGATCGAACCCGCCAGCCTCTCGATCTCGTCGCAGGCCTCCGGCACTCCGTTTCGACCTGCCATCCGGAGCTGTGCGAGGCGGCAGGCCGCCCGGACGGCCCCGGACGACAGGAGCCCACGAAGGCGCCTCTCCGCCCTGGCCGGGTCGAAAGCGCCGCGGCTCAGGCGCTTGCCGACCCCCAGGCGTTCGACGCGCTCGGCCCCGTCGAACTGGTCGAAGGCGAGCGGCGAGACGAGTTGCGGGATGCCGGCCGCGAACGCGTGCATGACGGTCCCGACCCCGCCGTGATGAACGAGCGCCACGCATCGCGGCAGGAGCGCGCCGAAGGGCGCGTAGCGAACGTGGACGACATCCGGCGGAAGGTTTGGCGGCACCTGCTCTTCCCTGCGTGACAGGAGGATGCCGCGACGGCCCATGCGGCGGCAGATCTGCAGGGCAGCCTCGAAGAAGGCCGCGCCGTGCCGCATCGTGGATCCGTAGGTGAAGGCGAGCGGCGGCTCGCCGGCTTCCAGGAAGGCGAGGAGGTCCGGATCCAGGGCCTCCTCGTCGCCCAGGCGATCGGCGACAGGGAAGCCGACCTGTCGGATCTGCGAAAGCCAGTCGGGCTGCGGCGGGCAGTACCAGCCGGGAAACATCAGGATCACGCCGAGGGGGCTGTTCCACCAATGACGCAGCCGTCCGACCGGCGGGAGGCCGAGCATCGCCCGAAAGGCGTTCAGCCTCGGCAGGGCGGCCGGGTCGACGACCAGGCGATCGGCCCCTCGCCAGGCGAGGTGTCGAAGCCGCGACGAGGCGAACCGGGAGCCCGAGAGCCCGGGCAGCGACGGCGAGGCAGAGCGGCTCTCCACCAGCAGCGGGCTCACATGGACGGTGACGACGGGCGTACCGAGCCGATCCTGAGCTACCCGCGCGCCGAAGCTCGAGGCCGAGGCGACCACGAGTCCCTGCGCCGGCCGCCAGTCCTTCTCGATCCATCGGAAGACCGGCTCTGTCATGGCCGTGTTGAACGCGAAGGCGGCGTGGATTCCCCGCCGCGGATGCCAGAAATCGGGTTCGCCGAACATCCGGTCGTATTCGGCCGGGGAGCCGAGAGGATGGAAGCGCAGCCCGGCGCGGTCCGCGAGCGCCGCGAACGGGGCAGGCGCCGCGAGACGGACGGCATGTCCCCTGCCCTGGAGTTCGGCTCCGAGCGCGACGAAGGGCAAGACGTCGCCGTGCGAGCCCATGGTGACCAGGAAGACCTGCACCGGGAAGCCGTCCTCCCACGTGCCTCTACTGCCGATCTACAACATCTCTATGAGTCATCGGGGATCGAGGGAAGTCGTCTGCCGCCGGCCCATGGACATGCCTCTGGCGACCGGCCTCCCCCTTCTCGTCCGCCGCTCGATCTGCGACGCTGCAGCAGCGGCCCTCGATGCAATGGAGAAAGCGCATGCGTCTCAGCCCCGTTCTGGCCCTCGTCATCGGGCTCGCGGCTACCGGATCGGCCCTCGCGGAGAAGCTCGATCTCAGAACCGTTCAATGCGGTGATTTCATCAAGCAGGACAAGGATTTCCACGGGCAGATCCTGATGTGGCTGTCCGCCTATTCGATGAAGGAAGATGACGATCCGATCATCGATTTCGACAGGGTCGTCGCCACTGGCAAGAACCTCGGCAGATATTGCGCGGAAAATCCCACCTCGGCGCTGCTCACCGCCTTCGAAAGCGCCTCGAAATAGGTGAAGGGGCGAGGTCCCTCGCCGGCATCGTTGCTGGCCGGACGCATCCGCCCGACGCCGTTGTGCGGAGGCGGGTCCGCCGCCATATTCGGCCGAGTAGCGCCCTCCCCTTCTCGACGTGCGGCGGCCGCATCCGCCGACGGATCACTCCTTGCCCCGACCCCCCAAGCAGGCCCAGGACGGGTCCCGCCTCCCCTCTCGCGACGACATCGCTCGTTTCGTGGCCACCGCGACCGGCAAGGTCGGCAAGCGGGAGATCGCCCGAGCCTTCGGGGTTCTGGGTGAGGATCGGAGCGAGCTGAAGCGTCTCCTGCGCGACCTCGAGGATGACGGCCTGCTCTCGCGCCGCGGCAAGCGGGTCACCGCGACGGCCGTGCTGCCGGCCATCCTGCCCGGCACCATCGTGGCCCGCGACACTGACGGCGAACTCGTGGCCGAGCCGACGGAATGGGAACCCACGGAGGGCGATCCGCCGCGGATCACGATCATCCCGGGGAGGCGCCTTCCCCGAGGCGAGCGGGCGGCCGGGATCGGCGACCAGGTGCTGCTGCGGATCGATCCGCGGGCGGATCCGACGGCCGGCTACACGGCCCGGATCGCGAAGGTGCTGCCGCGGGACCGGGCGACGGCGATCGGCGTGTTCCGCCGTCTTCCGGGCGGAGGCGGACGCCTGGTCTCGGTCGACAAGAAGTCGGCCAGCCGGGAATTGCAGGTTCGGCCCGGCGACGAGAATGGCGCCGAAGACGGCGAGCTTGTCTCCGTGACCGTGCTGAAATCCGGCGGCTTCGGATCCACCGGCGCCCGGGTCCGGGAGCGGCTCGGCTCGCTCGCGTCCGAGAAGGCCGTGAGCCTGATCGCGATCCACACCCATGCCATCCCGCATGTCTTCTCGTCGGCCGCGCTCGCCGAGGCCGAGGAGGCCCGGCCGGCCACCATTCGGGGGCGAGAGGATTGTCGCGACCTCCCCCTCGTCACGATCGACCCACCGGACGCCAAGGACCATGACGACGCCGTCCACGCGGAACCGGACGAGGATCCCGGCAACGCGGGAGGCCACCTCGTCACGGTGGCGATCGCCGATGTCGCGGCCTATGTGCGGCCCGGCTCCGCCCTCGACCGCGAGGCGCTGGAACGCGGCAACTCCGTCTACTTTCCGGACCGGGTCGTCCCGATGCTGCCGGAGCGGATCTCGAACGACCTCTGCTCGCTGCGCTCCGGCGAAATGCGGCCCGCGATCGCCGTCCGGATGCGCTTCGACCGGGATGGCCGCAAGCTCGGGCACAGCTTCCACCGGATCGCGATGCGGTCGGCCGCAAAGCTGTCCTATCAGCAGGCTCAGGCGGCCATCGACGGGCGGCCCGACGACGCGAGCGGACCTCTCCTCGACGGCGTCCTGCGGCCGCTCTGGGCCGCCTATGCCTGCCTCGCCGCGGCGCGGGATGCCCGGGGGCCTCTCTTTCTCGACCTGCCCGAGCGCAAGATCCTCCTGAAGCCGGACGGCACCGTGGACCGCGTCACGGTGCCGGAGCGGCTCGAAGCGCACCGGCTCATCGAGGAATTCATGATCGCAGCCAACGTGGCGGCGGCCGAGACGCTCGAGAAGGCGAAGTCGCCCCTGATCTACCGCGTTCACGGCGAGCCGTCCCTCGAGAAGATGCGGGCCTTCGGCGAAGTTCTGGCCTCCGTCGGGATCAAGCTGCCGAAGACCGGCGCGATCAGGCCCGCGCTCTTCAACGGCATCCTGCGGCAGGTCTCAGGCTCCCCGCACGAGACCTTCATCAACGAGGTCGTGCTCCGGTCGCAGGCGCAGGCCGTCTATGCGCCCGAGAACGAGGGGCATTTCGGCCTGAACCTGCGCCGCTACGCCCATTTCACCTCGCCGATCCGGCGCTATGCCGACCTCGTGGTACACCGCGCCCTGGTCCGGGCGGCCGGGCTCGGATCGGACGGCCTGCCGGACACCGCCTCGCCCGAGGCGCTGGCCAAGGTCGCCGAGCAGATCTCGCTTGCCGAGCGCCGCGCCATGGTGGCCGAGCGCGAGACCGTCGACCGCCTCATCGCCTTTCATCTGGCAGACCGGATCGGCGCCACGTTCACCGGCCGGATCTCGGGGGTGATCCGGTCCGGCCTGTTCGTGAAGCTCACCGAGACGGGCGCCGACGGCTTCGTTCCCGCCGCAACCATCGGGGCCGACTTCTATCGGCATGACGAGGCCACCCATGCCCTGGTCGGCCAGCGGACCGGAGACACCTACCGCCTGGGCGACCCGGTCGAGGTCCGCCTCGTCGAGGCGGCGCCGGTGGCCGGCGCGCTCCGCTTCGAGATCCTGGGCGAGGCCCGGAAAGCCGAGACCCCCCGCCGCGGCCAGACCAGGGCGGCATCCGGCGCGCGGGGTGGCGGAAAGCCGAGAATGCTCGACGGGCGCGGCAGCATCCGGGGCAGGAGCCGCTCATGATCATCACCTCTGACACCGGAGGAGCCAGGCCGGTGCCGGCGCCGCCTGTTCCAAGCGCTCTCGAGGCGGTGTTCCGGGGCGTGCGCGGTCGCTGCCCTGCCTGCGGCGAGGGACGACTCTTCGGCCGATTCCTCAAAGTGGCGCCGAGCTGCTCGGCATGCGGGCAGGATTTCCATCATCATCGGGCGGACGACTTCCCGCCCTACATCGTGATGTTCGTCGTCGGCCATATCGTCGGCTACGGCATCTATGTCAGCGAGACCCGCTTCGAGGACGTGCCGCTGTGGCTCCATGCGGTCCTCTGGCCGAGCCTTGCCGTCGGTTTGTCGCTCGGGCTACTGCAGCCGGTGAAGGGTGCCGTCATCGGTTGGCAATACGGGCTCGGCATGCACGGTTTCGGGCATGTCCCGGGCCCGTCGGGGGAGACGGCGATTGAGCGGCGAGCGTGGGGAACGCCTGAGGCAGGAGATGGCGTCCGCGGATCGACCGCGCTCCTGGCCGAACCAGCGGCCGCGGGACGCCGCGACCCTGATCATCCTCGACAGGTCCACTGACGAGCCCAAGGTCCTGATGGGCCGGCGCCATGCCGGCCATCGCTTCATGCCCGGGATGTTCGTCTTCCCCGGCGGTCGCCTGGAGCGATCCGACGGCCTCATGAAGGCCGCCTCGGAACTTCGTCCGGAGGTCGCGACCCGCCTCTCGGCGCGGGTCACGCGACCGTCCGACCGGCGCGGCCGGGCTCTCGCCCTGACGGCGATCCGCGAGACCTACGAGGAGACGGGTCTGCTGATCGGCCGCAAGACCGAGGGCGGGTCCGCGCCGGGTCGGAAGGCGGAGGGAGCATGGCATTCCTTCCACGATGCCGGCATCCTGCCCGACCTCGAACCGGTGGTCTTCCTTGGGCGGGCGATCACGCCGCCTCGCCGCCCGAAGCGGTTCGACACGCGCTTCTTTCTCGTCGACCGGGAGCGCATCCAGAGCGAGAGTCCGGGTTTCGTCGGGCCGGACAAGGAGCTTGTCGAACTCGTCTGGGTGAATCTCGAAGAGGCGCAGGACCTCGAACTCCCCCGCATCACCTCGATCATGCTGAAGGAGCTCGGACACCGCCTCGGCGAGGGTCTCGACACGGACGCTCCCGTCCCGTTCTACCGGGAGGCACGCGGTCAGTTCCTGCGCGAGCTGCTGTGAAAAGCTCCATCGCGCGCGGGGCCGCGTCGTCTCGCGTTCTTGACGATCGGGACGGTTTCGGCGAGTAGACGGCGATCATTTTGCGTCGGCGCATCCATGGCTTTGCCGTCGCCGCTTCGACTTCAAGGGGAAAACCATGGCCAAGGCCGTCACCATCAAGGTGAAACTTCTGTCGACCGCCGATACCGGCTATTTCTACGTGACGAAGAAGAATTCCCGCACCATGACCGACAAGCTCTCGGTCAAGAAATACGATCCCGTCGTGCGCAAGCATGTCGAGTTCAAGGAAACGAAGATCAAGTAGCCTCTTCGTCCCGAGCTCGCGCTCCCCTAGGAGCGCTCTTACCCATTGGACCCGCGAACGTCCGAGACATCGCGGGATACGTGAATCAGGAGGCGCGCAAGATGGCGTCGTGGGGTGATATCAACGCCGCGCTGAACCGGCTCGTCCGGGAGGGCGTGATTGCCGGGTTCAAGACCAATCGCGGGGACAAGTCTCTCGACTCGTCCCTCCACGTGAATGTCACGCCTGCCCCGAACGACGATGTCGATACTGTGCGCGACCGGATCCTGAGCGTCTTGACGCCGCTGGACGACGAAGTGACGGTGACGGTGGGCGCCGAGGAGCCCGCACGGGCCTGATCGACAGCGGAGGCCGTCCATGATGCGAGGCATGCTCGGGATCATCCTGGGTTCGGGGATGGCATGGGCCGCCATCGGGCCGGCCCTCGCGCAGCAGAGCTGCAGCGGCCATCGCGCCGTGTGCGAGGCCACCTGCACGCCCGCCCATGTTGCCCGATACCATTTCGGCAATGTCGACCGTTGCGAGGCCAGTTGCGAGCCGCGCCGTCAACAATGCCTCCGCACCGGCGTCTGGGTGGACCTGGAGCGGCGCTCCACCGGCTGGTCGGAGCTCGCCGTTCCCTTCTGACGAACTGGCGTAGTCAAGCCCTGGCCGAATGGTGGTGGCCGGCCGGGAGCGACGTTGAGGAGGCTGGTGCCGCTCCCGAACCGGCCTAGCCCTCGAAACCCAGGAGATGCGGCGGACCTGAGCATCAGAGGGCGTCCGATTGCGCGTTGGACGCGCTGAACACCTGCCGACAATCTACAGAGTCAGGACTACGCAGCACAATACGGCGAACCCCCTTCGCGCCGTTAAACGTCTGTTTAGGTTAAGCGTTCACCGAGCGGGCGCGACGCCTTCGCCAGACGCTCAGGCCGCGTCGGCGATGACACGGTTCCGGCCGGCATGCTTGGCCCGGTAGAGAGCGACGTCCGCGCGCTTGATCACTTCAGCCGGGTTGGTATCGCCCCGTTGCAGAGCCGCGACACCGATCGAGACCGTTACCTGAAGCTGGCCGTCGCGGCGCATCAGCGAGAACGGGATCGTCCCGATCTTGAGTCGAATTCGTTCGGCGACGAGGCGAGCCTCGTCGAGACCCGCATCGGGGATCACGACCACGATCTCCTCGCCGCCATAACGGGCGACGAGATCGACACCTCTCGTCATCGTGCCGATCCGCTTGGCGAATTCACGCAGCACGTCGTCGCCGACGTCGTGCCCGTAGCTGTCGTTCACGGCCTTGAACCTGTCGATGTCGAGGAGCAGCACCGACACGTCGGTGCCCCGGCGGCGCGCGTCCTCGAACAAGGCGGCGAAATGGACGTCGAGATAGCGCCGGTTGTGCAGTCCGGTCAGGCCGTCGGTGACGGCGAGTTCCATCGACGCCTGCAGGCCGTCGCGGAGGCGCTCGGCATAGCGCTTCCGGCGAACCTGGGTCCGGACGCGGGCGACAAGCTCGTTTCGATCGATCGGGCGGACCAGAAAGTCATGCGCGCCGATATCGAGGCCTCGCAGCACCCGCGCCTTGTCGTCCATGTCGGCCAGGAGGATCACGGCGACGTTCCGGGTCCGGTCGAGCGACCGGAGCTGGCCGCAGAGGCGCAGACCGTCGAAATCCCGAAGGTCCAGGCTGACGAGGACGACGTCGGCATTCTCCTCCGCGGCCCGCAGAAGCGCGCGATGAGGATCCGGCTCGACCTCGACCACGTGGTAATGGCTGAGGGCAGCCGTGAGACGCTCGTAGGAACTCGGCCGGTCGTCGACGAGGAGGATGCGCCCATTCTGACCCGTCTCGGCCGTGGCCGAAGCGAGCGCGTCACCGAAGCCGAGGCTCCGGGTGTCCACGAGACGGGCGCGAAGCTCGTCCATCACGGCCTTCAGGCGAACGAGGCTGCGGACGCGGGCGAACAGCGCCACGTCGTCCACCGGCTTCGTCAGGAAATCGTCCGCGCCCGCGTCGAGCCCGCGGACGCGGTCGCTCGGCTGGTCGAGGGCGGTTACCATGACCACGGGGAGGTGGGTCGTGGTCGGGGAAGACTTCAGGCGCCGGCAGACCTCGAAGCCGTCCATGCCGGGCATCATGACGTCCGTCAGGACGATGTCGCAGAGCCCCTGCTCGCAGATCGCGATGGCGTCCGGCCCGTTCGTGGCCGTGAGCACCTCGAAATACTCGGCCGTCAGCTTCGTCTCGAGCAGTTTCACGTTGGTGAACATATCGTCCACCACGAGCACGCGGGCCGGCATCATCCGTCTCCGAACTGAAAGGCTATTGGAGGTACGTGCGAACGGTTTCCAGGAATTTGGCCACCGAGATCGGCTTCGACAGATAGGCTTCGCAGCCTCCCTCCCGAATTCGTTCCTCGTCGCCCTTCATCGCGAAGGCGGTAACCGCGATGACGGGGATCGCCTTCAGCTCCTCGTCCTCCTTGAGCCAACGTGTGACGTCGAGCCCGGACACCTCCGGCAATTGGATGTCCATGATGATCAGGTCAGGCCGGTTGGAACGGGCCAGCTCGATCGCCTCGATGCCGTTGCCCGTCTTCAGAGTCGCGTAGCCATGGGCTTCCAGCAGATCGCCGAACAGCTTCATGTTGAGCTCGTTGTCCTCGACAATGAGCACTGTCTTGGTCATCAGATCCGTCCTGATCGCGCGGGGAACCCGAGCTGGAAGGTCGTCGCTTTGGTCATCTGGAGAGACTAGCCGGGAGACCTTGATGAAAGGAGAATCACCACGCACCGGCAGAAGAGGCGCCATCATGTCCAAACAGGACGCGGAGTCGATTGCGCTCGAGGTTCTGAACTCCCTGGTCTCCGATTCCGAGCGCCTGGGCCAATTCCTGGCCGCGAGCGGACTGGACCCGGCCACCATCCGAACCGCGGCGTCCGGACCCGGTTTTCTCGCCGCCATTCTGGATCATGTCGCGTCCGACGAGCGGCTGCTCCTCGCGATCGGCGACGAAACCGGGCTCGGCCCCGAGCGGATCATGTCCGCCAAGCAACTGCTCTCGCCCGAGGCCGATTGGTATCCTTGAGTCGGCGGCAGGTCCGCGTCGAACAGTACGAACCCGCCACTCCCGGTCAGCGCGGACAGGTGCGGGAATCGGGCAGGAGGTCGAGCCTGACCATCTCGCCCCTCAGGGCAAAATCGCCGTAATCGAGCTTCAGCGCCCGGCTGATCCCGTTCTCGTACAGCTCGAAACTCAGCACGTAGACGGGTGACTGGTCCCCCCTGGCCTGGGTGAAATAGCTCAGCGTCACGGGCCAGCGTGCGAGTTTCGTGAGTTCGCTCTTGCGGGCCGCCTCTTCGAACTCGTCCTCCGGCTTCGGGGCGAGGCGGTCGCCGACGACGCCCAGGGTCTCGTAGACCTTCTGGCCGTCGTCCGATCCGTCATACACCTTCATCGGCACGAGCTTCCGCCCCTCACGGCCGGCCGTGATCAGATCGCGCATCTGAGTGTTCGGAAACACGGCCTCGTTGTCGAGCGAGAGGCTCTGCCGTTTCGGAACGCGAAGCCGAAGGGTCAACCCCCCGGGTCGCCGCTCCGCATTGCCGTCGACGGACGTCTTCGCGCCTTCGCCAGTGGTGTTGTCGCTGCGGAAGCGAAACAGCCGGCCGTCGCCGCTCTCGAAATGAGCCGTCCGGAAATCCGACGTCTTCGACCCGGATTCCGACCCCTCGACGACCATCACCTGCCGGAACTTGAGATTGTAGCCCTCGCAGGCATTGCCCGTGAGGTCGAACACGATGCGGCCGCGTGCGCTCTCGACACCCCGCGTACCCCGGCTCGACAGGAGGGTCAGGTCGTAGACGACGCGGTGCGGTGCGAGCCTGACCGGCGCGTCGGCCGACCGGGCGGGCCTGGGCTGAACAAGAAGCGAGGCCGCCATCGACAGGGCAAGCTTGGTGACGAAACGTATCTGCATGCAGGGACCCGGCGGCGGTTGCCGGACCTTAACAGTCCCTCGCCGCACCGCAACGAACGGCCTTGCGGCGCGCCGTCTCATCGGGGAGAACGGACCGGCCAGGGAGATGTGACGCATGGGTCAGGTGGAGAAGCGGCTCGAGGAACTCGGTATCGCCTTGCCGTCTCCCGCCGCGCCCGTCGCGAATTACGTCGCCTTCGTCCGGACCGGCAATCTCGTGACGATCTCCGGCCAGATCTGCTTCGGACCGGACGGCAAGATCTCGCCCGCTCATGTGGGTCGCGTGGGCGCCGAGGTCACGCCCGACATCGCCCGTGATGCGGCCCGGCTCTGTGCCGTGAACGTCGTCGCGCAACTGCGGGCGGCCATCGGTGATCTCGATCTCGTACACCGCTGCGTGCGGCTCGGGGGCTTCATCACGAGCGCCTCCGACTTCACCGGTCAGGCCGGCGTGATGAACGGCGCCTCCGACCTCATGGTCGAGGTGTTCGGCGACAAGGGCCGCCACGCCCGCTCCACCATCGGCGTCGCGGGCCTGCCGCTCGGCGCGTCCGTCGAGGTCGAGGCTCTCTTCGAGGTGGCATGACGGCGGCGCCCGACTGGCTCGTTGCACGGCCGATCGCGCATCGCGGGCTGCATGCGGCGAGCCGGGGCGTTCCGGAGAACACGCTGGCAGCGGCCGAGGCGGCGATCGCCGGCGGGTTCGCGATCGAATGCGACGTGCAGCTTTCGCGGGACGGCGAGGCCATGGTCTTTCACGATCATACGCTCGACCGACTGACGACCGAGCGCGGCCCGGTGCGGGAGCGGGACGCTGCCACCCTGGGACGCCTCGACATCGGCGGCACCTGCGAGCGCATCCCAACCCTCCGGGCGTTCCTCGACCGGATCGCTGGCCGCACGCCCGTCATCCTCGAAATCAAGAGCCGCTTCGACGGCGACGAGCGACTGGCCCAACGCACGGCCGCGATCCTCGCGGAAGGCGAGGCTCCCGTCGTCGTGAAGTCTTTCGATCCCGCGATCGTGAGCCTCATGCGGCGTATCGCGCCGAAGCTCGCGCGGGGGGTCGTGGCACAATCCCGCTACGAGGGCGGCGAATGGGACCGGCTCGACGAGACGCGGCGGCGAGCGATGGCGAATCTCCTCCATTGGGGCGACACGCAGCCGGACTTCCTGTCCTGGCAGCATCGCGACCTGCCGAATGCCGCGACCACCCTGCCCCGCCTTCTGGCCGGGATCCCGGTGATGGCCTGGACGATCCGGTCGCCTGACGAAGCCGGTATCGTTCGCCCGCATGTCGACCAGATCGTCTTCGAAGGCTTCGTGCCCGCTTGAGACGGAGCCCGAAGGTAAGCGACGCAACCGGGACGACGCCGGTCGTCAAGGTCGCCCAGGGGCTCGGGAAGGTGTCGGCGGCAGAATGGGATCGCTGCGCCAATCCGGGCAGCCCCAACCAGGCCGGCGGAGACGAGACCCACAATCCCTTCGTGTCCCACGCCTTCCTGTCTGCGCTCGAGGAGTCGAATTCCGTCGGCGGCCGGACCGGCTGGTCCCCCATCCATCTCCTCGTGGAGGGAAGCGACGGAACGCTCGACGCGGCCGCGCCCTGCTACCTCAAGAGCCATTCGATGGGCGAATACGTCTTCGATGGCGGCTGGGCGGATGCCTACGAGCGCGCGGGCGGGCAGTATTATCCAAAGCTCCAGGTCAGCGTTCCCTTCACGCCAGTGACGGGCCCGAGGCTCCTCGTCCGGGACGGAGCGGACGACGGCGCCAGAGACGTGCTTCTCGGCGGGCTGCGCGCCCTGCGAGACCAGATCGGCGCCTCCTCGACCCATCTCACCTTCCTGACCGAGGGCGAGAGCGAGGATCTCGCGGGGCGGGACCTCCTCGTGCGGACCGACAAGCAGTTCCATTGGGTGGATGACGGTTTTGGCGATTTCGAGGGCTTTCTTGCCGCCCTCGCGTCCCGCAAGCGCAAGGCCATCCGGCGCGAGCGCCGGGACGCTCTCCTGAACGGCATCACGATTCACCGCCTGACGGGGCGCGACATCACGGAAGCCGATTGGGATGCGTTCTTCGCCTTCTACATCGATACGGGCTCACGGAAATGGGGCCGGCCCTACCTGAACCGCCGCTTCTTCTCGCTCATCGGCGAGCGCATGGCCGACCGCATCCTGCTCGTCATCGCCAAGCGCGACGGCAGGCCGATCGCGGGCGCCATCAACCTCATCGGGGACGTGGCGCTCTACGGCCGCAACTGGGGCTGCATCGAGGACCATCCCTTCCTGCATTTCGAGGTCTGCTACTACCAGGCGATCGATTTCGCGCTGGAGCGGGGGCTGAAGCGCGTGGAAGCCGGGGCGCAGGGGGAGCACAAGCTCGCCCGCGGCTACAGGCCGGTCACGACCTATTCCGCCCACGACATCGCCGATCCCGGCCTGCGCCGCGCCGTCGCCGATTACCTCACGCGCGAACGCGCCTATGTCGCGGCCGCGCAGGAGGAATATGCGGAGGCGATGCCGTTCCGGAAGGGCGAGGTGGAGTAACCGCCACCGACCTGGGCCGGGGATGACGGGCGAATGTTGACCTCCCGCGCGGGGCGGTCGAAGACCGGTTCCGGACCGGGAGCCCCAGATGCCGAGCTACGACCCGAACAACATCTTCGCCCGCATCATCCGGGGCGAGCTACCGGCCGAGCGGATCTACGAGGACGACCGCACCATCGTGATCATGGACATCATGCCGCGCTCGGACGGCCATGCGCTGGTGATCCCGAAAGCGCCGAGCCGAACCTTTCTCGACATGGCCCCCGACGACATCGCGGCCACCTACGCCACAGCGCAGCGGATCGCTCGGGCCGCGATGACGGCCTTCGGTGCGGACGGGATCACGATCCAGCAATTCAACGAGAGCGCGGGCGGACAGGTCGTCTTCCACACCCACATCCACGTGCTGCCGCGCCACGACGGCGTGGCGCTGCGGCCGCATACCGGCCAAATGGCGGCGCCGGAGGTGCTGGCGGCCCATGCCGACAAGCTCCGGGCGGCCCTGGTGGAGCCGGGCTGACGATGCGCGGCCGGTGCCCGCACTCATGGCGGTCGTGGTCGCCTCCGCCGTCCAGGCCGGCGAAGAACGTCCGGCGGGTGCCGATGGCGACAATCGCTGCACCGTCTACGATGCTCGCGCCGAGAGCGAGCGGAAGGTGGTCGTCTATCCGGCAGCCGCAAGCGGTCCTTCGCGATCTGCATCGACAAGGCCGAGGCCCAGCGTGGTGGTGACCGGCAGCAGACCTTCACCGTTGTGGGGAGCGCCGGCGGGCAGGTGTGCCGGCACGCGGAAGCCCGTCGCATCGAGATCCGGAGCGCCCTCCCCGGCCCGAACGTGGAATCCTGCCCGGCCTTGTGAGTGTCAGCTGAACCGCTCGCGGGCGAGCCGGGCGCCGGCTCCAAGCGCCTGCAGCTTCGCGACCGCGACCTCGCGCGGCATCGGGGCCATTCCGCAATTCGTGCAGGGGAGAATGCGGTCCGCCGGCACGAAGCGCATCGCCGTCTCGATCGTCTTCGCGACGTCCTCCGCCGTCTCGATCTCGTTCGAGGCGACGTCGATCACGCCGACCATCAGGGTTTTGCCTTTGAGGAGGCCCATCAGGTCGGGCGGCACGCGCGAATTGCGGCATTCGAGCGAGATCTGGTCGATGCGGCTCGCGGCGAGCGCCGGGAAGATCGCCTCGTATTGGCGCCATTCGCCGCCGAGCGTCGCCTTCCAATCGAGATTGGCCTGGATACCGTAGCCGTAGCAGATATGCACCGCCGTCGTGCAGGTGAGCCCCTCGGCGGCCCGATGCAGGGTCTTGATCCCCCACTCGACGACCTCCTCGGTGTAGACGTTGAAGGCGGGCTCATCGAACTGGACGACGTCGACGCCGTCGGCCGCGAGCGCCCGGGCCTCCTCGTTCAGCACCTCGGCAAAGGCATGGGCCATGGCGACCTTGTCGCCGTAGAAGCGATCCGCGACCGTGTCCACGATCGTCATCGGCCCCGGCAAGGTGATCTTCAGCTTGTGACGGGTATGCGCCCGCGCGGCCCGCGCCTCGGTCTCGTGTACCCGACCCTTCAGACGCAGCGGGCCGACCACCGTCGGCACCATGGCTTTGTAGCGGTCGTTGCGGATCCCCATCTCGACCTTGTGCTCGAAGTCGATGCCCTCGACCCGCTCCAGGAAGCCGTGCACGAAATGCTGGCGCGACTGCTCGCCGTCGGTGACGACGTCGATGCCGGCATCCTCCTGTTCCTTGATGACGAGGAGCGTCGCATCGAGCTTCGCGGCCGCGAGATCGACGCCCTCCTGACGCCAGGGCGCCCAGAGCTTGTTCGGCTCGGCGAGCCAGGACGGCTTCGGCAAAGATCCGGCGATGGTGGTCTCGAACATGGGCGTGTCCTTTTGCATTTGTTGTTGTGGGATCAGCAGAAGCGGTCGAGCCGGATGATGCGGCAGGGCTCGCCGGCAGCGACCGCCGGGGCCCGGGGCGGTCGGACGATGAGCGCTTCGGAGGCCGCGAGGACGGACAGCATGGACGAATCCTGCCGCGCCTGCGCGGTTGCGACGAAGCCGCCTTCCGGAGTCCGACCGAGCGCCGCCCGCATGTAATCCTGGCGGCCATCATTCTCGGCGAGCGGTTTGCCGAGAACAGCGGCCTCCGTGGGGTCCTCGCCCGCTTGGGAATCGCCGAGGAGGGCGCGGATCGCCGGGACCACGAAGAGGATGCCGCAGACGATCGACGAGACCGGGTTTCCGGGCAGGCCGATCAGGATCGTCCGTCCGAGCCGCCCATGCATGAGCGGCTTGCCGGGCCGGAGCGCGACGCGCCAGAAGCCGAGCTTCATGCCCTCGCGCGCAAGTGCCGATTGCACCAGGTCGTGGTCCCCGACCGAGGCGCCGCCCAGAGTGACGAGGAGATCGGCCTCCGCGCTCCGGGCCGCAGCAAAGGCGCGCTCCAGATCGGCGAAGCTGTCGCGCGCGATGCCGAGATCCACGACCTCGCCGCCGGCGCGCTCGATGATGGCCCGGAGCGCGTAGGGGTTCGAGGCCACGATCTGGTCGGGCGCGACAGGGTCGCCCGGCCGGACCAGTTCGTCGCCTGTCGCCAACACCGCCACCTTGGGCCGGCGGCGGACCGCTACCTGGCCGTGGCCGGTCGCGGCGGCGAGCGCCAGACGGCGCGCATCGAGCCGGTCGCCGGCCTGAGCCAGCACGTCCCCGCTTCGGAAATCGAGGCCGGCCGGCCTGATGTGGCGCCCGACTGCGACCTCCGCGTGCACGGTCACCTTGCCCTCGCCAGCCTCCGTATCTTCCTGGATGACGATCGCGTCCGCGCCGGCCGGCACCGGCGCGCCGGTGAAAATCCGGACCGCCTGACCGGTCCCGACATGGTCCGCGAAGCGGCGACCGGCGGCGCTGATGCCGATCACGGCGAGCGTCCGCGGCACGATCGCGATGTCCTCGACCCGAACGGCGTAGCCATCCATGGCGGAAGCCGGAAAGGGAGGCTGGTCGCGGGACGCCGCGACCTCCTGCGCGAGCGTCCGGCCCGCCGCCTCCCCGATCGCGACCTCCTCTGGGCCGACAGGCACCGGCACGCTGGCGAGGACGCGCGCGAGGGCTTCGGCGACGGAGATCAGGTCGGACATGTCACGCCGCCCACCATGCCACTTCCGCTCATGCCGGCGGAAGCCGGCACCCAGGAGCGGCTGGGCCCCGGCTTTCGCCGAGGTGAGCGGGCCAAGGCACGCGGCTTTGCTGGGCCATCACTCGGCCCGATAGTCGCCGGACCGGCCGCCGCTCTTCGCAAGAAGCCGGATGCCCTCGATCCGCATGCCGCGATCGGCCGCCTTGACCATGTCGTAGAGCGTCAGGCAGGCGACAGAGACGGCGGTCAACGCCTCCATCTCGACCCCGGTCTGGCCGGAGACCCCGACTTCGGCCCGGACCCGGACCCCCGGCAAGCTGTCGTCGATCTCGCACTCGACCTTCACGCGGGTGAGGAGGAGCGGATGGCAGAGGGGGATCAGCTCGTGCGTGCGCTTCGCGGCCATGATCCCGGCAAGCCGGGCGGTCCCGAGCACGTCGCCCTTCTTGGCGTCGCCCGACCGAATGAGTGCGACCGTCTCCGGCGAGGTGACGACCCGGCCCTCTGCCTCCGCAACGCGCATCGTCGCGAGCTTGGCCGAGACGTCGACCATGTTGGCCGCGCCGGTGCGGTCGAGATGGGTCAGCTCGCTCACGCGGCCGCTACGTCCCGGGCGGGCGCGAGGAGACGGCGGGTGGCCTCGGCGACGTCCGGCTGCCGCATCAGGCTCTCGCCGACCAGGAAGGTGTCGATCCCGGCCTTGCGCAGCCGGGCGATGTCGGCGGGTGTGCCGATCCCGCTCTCGGCGACGACGATCCGGTCCGGCGGGATCAGCCTGACGAGCCGCTCCGACGTCGCGAGCGACGTCGCGAAGCTGCGAAGGTCGCGATTGTTGATCCCGACAAGCAGGACGTCGAGCGCGAGCGCGCGCTCGAGTTCCGCCTCGTCATGCACCTCGACGAGCGTGTCCATCCCGAGAGCGCTGGCGGCGGCGACCAGGGCCCGAGCCTCCGGATCCGTCACGGCCGCCATGATGACCAGGATGCAATCGGCACCGAGGGCCCTCGCTTCGAGCACCTGATAGGGCTCGAACATGAAGTCCTTGCGCAGGGCCGGACGGGAACAGGCGGCACGCGCCGCCGTCAGGTATTCCGGCGCGCCCTGAAAGGAGGGGCCGTCGGTCAGGACGGAAAGGCAGGCCGCGCCCCCTGCTTCATACGCCTGGGCCAAGTCAGGCGGATCGAAATCAGAACGGATCAAGCCTTTGGAGGGACTGGCCTTCTTGATCTCGGCAATCAGCGCCGGCCGGCCTTGCGCGTGTGCTTCACGGATCGCCTCGAGGAAGCCGCGCGGCGAACCCTGGGCCGCCGCCCGGCGCTCGAGTTCGGCCTCCGGCACGGCGGCCCGGGCGGCAGTGATCTCTTCGCGCTTGTAGGCGGCGATGCGGGCGAGGACGTCCGTCACATGGCTCTCCCGTTCGAGACCGCCACCAGCCGCTCCAGGGCTCCGCGCGCGGCGCCGCTGTCGAGGGCGAGCGTGGCCCGGGCGACGCCGTCCCGCAGATCGCTGGTCGCCCCCGCAACCGCCAAAGCCGCGCCCGCGTTGATGAGGGCGATGTCGCGATAAGCAATCGGGGCACCATCGAGAACCGCCCGAAGCGCCGCCGCATTGTGGTCGGGATCGCCGCCTTTGAGGTCCTCCGGACGGGAGCGGGCGAGGCCCACATCCTCGGGTGCGACGGTGAAGCTGCGGATCTCGCCGTCTTCGAGCGCCAGGATCTCGCTCGGGCCGGTGGTCGTGATTTCGTCGAGGCCGTCGGATCCGTGCACGGTCCAGACCCGCTCCGAGCCGAGGTCGCGCAAGGCCTCCGTGAGCGGGGCCATCCAGGCACCCGACGGCACGCCGAGGAGCTGCCGGGTCACGCCGGCCGGATTGGCGAGCGGACCGAGAAGGTTGAACAGGGTCCGGGTGCCGAGTTCGACCCGGACCGGACCGACATGGCGCATCGAGGCATGGTGCGTCTGGGCGAACATGAAGCAGAGCCCGGCCTTGTCGAGGCAATCGGACAAGGCATCGGGTTCGAGCCCGATCCTCACCCCAAGCGCCGTGAGGACATCGGCCGCCCCGGAGCGGGACGAGGCCGCCCGATTGCCGTGTTTCGCGACTTTCACGCCGGCCCCCGCGACGATGATCGCGGCGAGGGTCGAGACATTGTAGCTGCCCGATCCGTCGCCCCCCGTGCCCACGATGTCGATGGCGTCCGGCGGCGCCGCCACCCGCAGCATCCGTCCCCGCATCGCCTCGACGGCGCCCAGGATCTCCGAGGCGGCCTCTCCCCGGACACGGAGCGCCATGAGAAGGCCCCCCGCCTGGGCGTGGGTGACCTCACCGGAGAGGAGCGTCTCGAACGCCGCTCGGGCCTCCTCCCGCGTCAGGGAGGCGCCGGTCGCCACCTTCGCCAGATAGGGCTTGAACGAGTCCATGCCGCTCCATGCACCGCGGAGCGGGTCCTTGTCACGGGTGCGGGAGCGGGACCTTTCGATCGTCGCTCCCGCCCGATCGTCGCGCCCGCCGCTAGGACGTGAACTTCACCGTGCAGCCATAGGGTCGCGCGGTCGTCGTCGAGACCGGCTTGCCCTCGGACAGCTCCGTCAGGGCGGCGTCCACGAAGTTCTTCGCACCCTTCACATCCTCGACCTTGCTCGAAGGCTTGTCGTCAATGCCTCCCATATAGGCGAGGACGCCATTGGGCTTCACGACATACATGTGCGGCGTGACTTGAGCCTTGAAGGTCCGCCCGACATCGCCTGCCGGATCGAGCACGACCGCCGTCGGGGCCGCGCCGCGATCAGCCGTCAGCTTGTTCGCCTTGGCCGCATCGGCATAGCCCTGCTCGCCGGGAGGGGAGGAGATCAGGGTGAGCCACACGACATCCTTGCCCGTCCACTTCTTCTGCAGGGCCTGCATGTTCTGGCTGCTGTAATGCTTCTTCACGAAGGGGCATTCGTCGTTGGTCCATTCGAGGACGACGGTCTTCCCCTTGTAATCGGCGAGCGAGACCTTGCGGCCATTCGCATCGGTCGCGGTGAAATTCGGGGCGGCCGCGCCAATCTGCGGTCCCGCCTGGGGTTGGGCGTGGGACAAGGAAACCGCTCCCGCCATCGCCGTGCAAGCGAAAAACGTGGCGGCCGTCAACGTGCGTCGCGTGATCATCATGAGGTCACTCCTGGCTTGTGGTGGAAGGGAGCCCGGCGCGTTTCGACATCGCCGGCAGCCGCGCGATGCTGTCCAGCACCATCGCCTCGGTCAGTATTTGGGGCAGGACCACCGGTTCGCCCTGCCCAGGATAAAGAACGTAGAGCGGAACGCCGCTCCGGCCGTGCTGTTCGAGGAGCCGCGTGATTTCGGGGTTCTGGTTGGTCCAATCGCCCTTCAGATAGGTGATCTTCCCCTCGTCGAGCTTCGTTCGCACGAGGCCGGAGAGGGCTACGCGCTCGTTCACCAGGCATGTGATGCACCAGGCCGCCGTCATGTTGACGAAGACCGGGCGGCCCTCGGCCCGGAGAGCGTCGAGCCGGGCCTGGCTGAAGGGCTCCTCCCGGCCGGCGGCGCGCAGGCTTGCCGACGCGTTCGCCTGGGAGGCGCCCTCCTGGCGCAGCATGGTCCAGCCGATCGCGACCAGCGCCAGGAGCGAGGCAAGTGCGGCGCCTTGCCCGAGGCGCCTGCCGAGGGCGCCCGACGAGCCGGCGAGCCGCCAGCACCAGACCGCGAAACCGACCAGCACGAGGCCGATCAGCGCCGCGAACAACCCGGTCGGGTCGACCTGCTGGGAGAGCACGAAGACCAGCCACGCGACGGTCGCATAGACCGGAAAGGCGAGGAGCTGCTTCAGAGTCTCCATCCAGCGGCCCGGCCGCGGCAGCCGCCCGACGAGGCCCGGCCAGAATGTCAGGACGACGAAGGGCGCAGCCAATCCGAGGCCGAGCGCCGCGAAGACGCCGAGGGCGACCGGTGCCGACGCCGTGAGCGCGAACCCGACCGCCGCCCCCATGAAGGGCGCCGTGCAGGGTGTCGCGACCACCGCTGCAAGGACGCCGGTCAGGAAGGACCCGGCCGGACCGGATCGGCCCGCGACGCCGCCGGCATAGGCCGCGACCGACGTCCCGAACTCGACTGCGCCGGAGAGGCTGAGCCCCATCGCGAAGAGCAGGAAGGCGAGGCCCGCGATCACGGCCGGGGATTGGAGCTGGAAACCCCAACCGATCTCGGCGCCGCTGGCCCGCAGGGCAAGCAGGATGGCCGCGAGGACGAGAAAGCTCGCCACGACCCCTGCCGCATAGGCGAGGCCGGACAGCCGGATCGCGGCCCGGCTCTGCCCCGAATGTTTCACGAGGCGGAGGACCTTGATGGACAGGACCGGAAACACGCACGGCATCAGGTTGAGGATGAGCCCGCCCAGGAAGGCGAACAGGGCCGCGTTCAGGACAACGCCTAGCGTCGTGTCCGTCCGGATCGCGGGTGCCGGGCTGGAAGCGGAAAGGGGTGTCGCGCCGGGCTGGGCGTCCGGCATCGTGCCGATCTGGAAGGCCTGCCGCGTCGTTCCGCCTTCGAGCGGCTCCTCGATCACGAGAACGCCGGGAAGCTCGCCGGGGGGCGCTGAGGTCGAGAGCGAGCTACGCTTCAGGACGAGGCTGATCCCGTCCTGGTCGACGCTCAACGTCTGCGGAGCTGCGTGCTCGATCGCCGTCTCGGAGGCAGGAAAGAAATAGGCCGATGTCACGCGCTCGGGCCGCAATCCCGTGGCTGCGACGCGAAGCTGCAGGCTGTCGCCTGCCGGCCCGAGGCGGGACGCCCACGGCGAGGGCCGAGGCAGGGCCGCACGGGCCGCCTCGAAGATGTAGCGGGTGCCCGGATCCGCCCCGGCCTGGTCGGCTGCAGTCGCGACAGGCAGGCTGGTCGAGAGCGCGGCCTCTCCGGGGATGCATTCGCGCTCGCAGACGAGGTAGCTGACCTGCGCCTTCAGCTTGACCTTGCCTCCCGCAGGAAGCTCGGTCGGTGGCGTGATCTCGACCATCAGCGAGGTCTCGCCCTCGTAGCCGAAATTGACGAGGTGGCTTACCGGAATGCGGGACGGGGTCGGCCAGGAGATGGCACCGGCCTTGAAGCCCGGCGGCAAGGTCCAGGCGATCTCCGTCGCCAGCCCGGAATCGCCGGGATTGCGCCAATAGGTATGCCAATGTTCCTTCATGGCGAGCCGCACCGCCACCGTGAAGGGCCGGCCGGCCAGCACGGCCCGGGGCTCGGCGACGAGTTCCGCCTGGACGAGATCGGACGCCTTCGGCGCAGCCAGGGCTGCGTTCACGAGACCGAGGCAGGCGAAGATGGCCGCAAGGACGGACCGCATGAGCCTCTCTTCGTTCCGGTTCGGACCGGAATAGTCCTGAACGATGTGGACCGTCACCTCAATCTGTCAAAGGGTCGCCGCCCCGTTGAGTTCGTGAAAAGAGCACGATAGGCCGCCCGTTGACCGAAACGTGAACCGCGCTGCCCGGGATATGGACGACCTCGCCCTCGCCTCCGAATTCCCGGCCGCCTCGCGAGAGGCCTGGGCCAGTGCCGTGGAGCGCGTGCTGAAGGGCGCCGATCCCGAGCGCCTGGTCGGCCGGAGCGCGGACGGCATCCGCATCGAGCCGATCTACCCGAAGGCCGAATTCGTCCCGAGCGGCGCGTTCCGACCGGCGGCGCCCTGGCGCGTCGCGGCCCGCGTCGATCATCCCGATCCGGCCGAGGCGAATTCCCTGGCCCTGGCCGATCTCGAGGGCGGCGCCGACGCGCTCGTCCTGTCGCTTGCCGGAGCCCCGGCTGCGCGCGGCTTCGGGCTGCAAGCCGCGAACGCGCGGGACCTCGACCGCGCGTTCGCGGGCGTGCGCCTCGAATTGATCGCGCTCTCGATCGAGACCCCGCCCTTCGCCGGACTCCCCGCAGCCGAGATGTTCGCCGCTCTCGCGGCGCAGCGCGGTCATGCCCCGGCGGACCTGACGGTGGATTTCGGGCTCGATCCGATCGGCGACATCGCCCGGAGCGGCGCGCCACCCCTCCCCTGGCCCGACCTCGCCGCGCGTTTTGCGGCGACCGCCGCCTCGGTACAGGCCTTTCGTGGCAGCGCCGCCCGGATCGACACTCGGCCCTATCACGAGGCCGGAGCGAGCGAGGCCCAGGAGCTCGCGGCCGCACTCGCGACGGGGGTCGCCTATCTCCGCGCCCTCGAGGCGGGCGGGCTCACGCTCGAGCAGGCGCGGGATGCCCTTGCCTTCACGCTCGTCGCCAACGCGGACGAGTTCCTGACGGTCTCCAAGTTCCGGGCCTTGCGGCGGCTCTGGTCCCAGGTCGAAGCGGCCTGCGGCCTCGAGCCCGCGGCGCTCCGGCTCCACGCGGAGACGGCCTGGCGGATGACGACGCGGCGCGATCCCTGGGTCAACCTCCTGCGCGGCACGCTGGCGTCGTTCTCGGCCGGGATCGGCGGAGCCGACAGCATCGCCGTCCTGCCTCTGACGTCGGCGCTCGGCCTCCCGGACGCTTTCGCGCGTCGCCTCGCCCGCAACACCCAGCTGATCCTGATGGAGGAGACGAATCTCTGGCGCGTCGCCGACCCCGTCGCCGGTTCGGGGGCCTTCGAGGCGCTGTCGGAGGCGCTGTCGGAACGAGCCTGGACGCTGTTCCAGGAGATCGAGAGCGAAGGTGGGATCGTGCAAAGCCTGGAAGCGGGGGCTCTGCAGGGGCGGGTCGCAGACATCCGCGCGGCCCGAGAGGCGGCGGTCGCCACCCGCCGCGATCCGCTCACGGGCACGAGCGAATTCCCGAATATCCGCGAAGCACCCGTCCGGGTGCTCCTGCCCTCTCCGCCCGACCGGGCCGCCGCCACGATGTCCGGCGACGCGACACAGACCCCGTTCCGAGCCCTGCCGTCCGTGCGGGCGGCCCAACCCTTCGAAGCACTCCGCGATCGCTCCGACCACATCCTGGCGAGGTCCGGCCACCGCCCCCGGGTGTTCCTGGCCAATCTCGGCCCCGTCTCGGCCTTCTCGGCACGGGCCATGTTCGCCAGGAACGCGTTCGAGGCCGGCGGCATCGAGGCCCTCGACAACGAAGGCTTCAGCTCCCTCGACGACCTCGCGGCGGCATTTCGAGCAGCAGATGCGCCCCTCGCGTGCCTGTGCTCGTCCGACGAGATCTACACCACGCAATCGGTCGCCGCCGCCCGGAGGCTGAAGCAGGCCGGAGCCGCGAAGATCTACCTCGCAGGACGCCCGGGCGACCTGGCGGACGCCTTGCGGGAAGCCGGCGTAGACGCCTTCATCCACGTCGGCGGCGACCTGGCGAGCCTTCTCGGGAGCGCCCTGGACAGCGTGTCGTCCTGACTTGCGAGCCGCGCGCTCACTCGGCTTGAGCCAATCCGACGCGCCCGACGCGCCCGCTTAGCCCGCGACGGCCCTGACCAACAGTTTGAAGAGCAGGATCAGCCATGCCCCGCTCAGAACGAGGGGGATCACCAAATAGCCGAAATCCGCGACCCGACGCAGACCCGGCTGGCCGTGGATCGGCGGGAGATCGGACACCGCGTTCCCGGCCTGCGCCTCGAACTGCTTCCGGAGCCCGCTCATGTGCCTGACGGAACTGACGATCATCGGGTAGAGGAAGGCGGAGACCAGCAGCGCCGTCACGGGCAGCAGCCAGAGCAGCAGGCCCTGTTGATCTGCGACCAGGTCGCTGCGGGGCTTCTCCGGCCCGTTGAGAGAGGCCGAATATCCGCCGAACAGCAGCGACTGGGAAAACAGATACCAGAACAGGCGCTGGTTCAGGTTGTCGTTTTCGTGAAAGAGATGAGCCTGGAACGTAGCGTAGTTGGCGCGAGCGTCTGGCATCTGAACGTGGTTCCACGAGGAGTGGAGCTGCAGGCTCCGTTGCGGCCTCACCTCGAGCGCGCGCGGGAAGGCTCGATTCGAGCCTCCTTGCACGGACCCGCCACGGTGCGCCATGCCGCCGTGGTGCAGGAACGCGAATGAGACTATCGTCGGTACGGTCGAGGGGGGTGCCGTTTTGACCACGATGAGCCGGATACCGGACTTTGCCTCCGTTCCGCTCGCGCCGAACGTGACCCGCTCCGCCCCGGCGACCTCGGGCGAGCCCTGGCTCACGCCCGAAGGGATTCCAGTCAAATCCGCCTTCGGGCCGGCCGACCGCGCAGGCCTCGATTTCCTCGACACCTGGCCCGGCCTGCCGCCCTATCTGCGCGGGCCATACCCGACCATGTACGTCAATCAGCCCTGGACCATCCGGCAATATGCCGGCTTCTCCACGGCCGAGGATTCGAACGCCTTCTACCGCCGCAACCTCGCGGCCGGGCAGAAGGGCCTGTCGGTCGCCTTCGATCTCGCGACCCACCGGGGCTACGATTCCGACCATCCGCGGGTGACGGGCGACGTCGGCATGGCGGGCGTCGCGATCGATTCCATCTACGACATGCGGACGCTCTTCTCGGGCATCCCGCTCGACCAGATGTCCGTGTCGATGACGATGAACGGCGCCGTCCTGCCGGTGCTCGCGCTCTATGTCGTCGCGGCCGAGGAGCAGGGCGTCGCGCCGGACAAGCTCGCCGGCACGATCCAGAACGACATCCTCAAGGAGTTCATGGTCCGCAACACCTACATCTACCCGCCCGCGGGCTCGATGCGGATCATCGGCGACATCTTCGCCTATACGGCGGCGAACATGCCGAAGTTCAACTCCATCTCGATCTCCGGCTACCACATGCAGGAGGCCGGGG